>JAKONM010000032.1 GCA_022701925.1 Microbacteriaceae bacterium | reverse complement strand
GCCCTGGACGGCCGAATCTGGCGGGTCGCCGGTGCGCCGCTGGTCGAGGGCGCCCCCGACGGGCCGCTGCGGGGCCGCGGCGCGGCCGTCAAGGACCTGTTCGCGATCGCGGGCCAGCGCATCGGCGCCGGGGTGCCCGCCTGGCTGACCGGCGCGCCCGTGGAACGGCGCACCGCCCCCGCCGTGCAGGCGCTGCTCGACGCCGGAGCCCACGTCGTCGGCATCGCCCGCACCGACGAGCTGGCCTACTCGCTGGCCGGCGCGAACCCGCACTACGGCACCCCGCCGAACGGCCGCGTGCCCGGGGCGCTGCCCGGCGGCTCGTCGAGCGGCCCCGCCTCCGCGGTGGCGCTGGGGCAGGCCGCGATCGGGCTCGCCACCGACACGGCCGGGTCCGTGCGCGTGCCCGCGAGCCACCAGGGCCTGTGGGGGCTCCGGACGACGCACGGCCGGGTGCCGGTGGCGGGGATGCTGCCGCTGGCGCCCAGCCTCGACACCGTCGGCTGGCTGACCCGGGACCGCGAGGTGCTGGCGGCCTGCTCGCGGGTCTCGGCCATCGGTGCTCCCGCCGTGCCCGCCCCGGACCGGTTCGCGGTCGCGCCCGGGCTGCTCGAGCACCTGGACGACGCGGTGCGCGACGCCTTCTCGGCGGCGGTGCGCGGCCTGGGCGCCGAGAACGTGGACCTCGGCGACGTCGCCGCGGCCCAGGAGGCCCTCCGGGTGGTGCAGGCCCACGAGGCGTGGCGGGCGGACGGCGACTGGCTGACCGCGCACCCCGGCGCGGTGAGCGGTGCGGTCGCGGAGCGGTTCCGCATCGCCGCGGGGATCACCGGGGGCCAGGCGGCCAGCGCCCGGGACGCGGTCGCGGAGCACCGCGCCCGGTTCGAGCAGGCGCTGGCAGGGGCCGTGCTGCTGCTGCCCTCCGCGTCCGGCCCCGCCCCGCGCACGACCGCGCCGGCCGAGGAGGTCGACCGCGCGCGCTCGCGCACCCTGGGGCTGACCTGCATCGCTGGGGTGCTGGGCGCCCCCGCCCTCTCCGCGCCGCTGCTGCAGGTCGGCGGCGCCCCCGTGGGGCTCGGCCTGGTGGGGCCGCGGCACAGCGACGACGCCCTGGTGCACCGCGCCGCCGCCCTGGCGGTGCCCCGATGAGCCCGGTCGCCGCGGCCGGACAGGACACCCGCCCGCACGCCGGGCAGCAGAGGAGCGACGTGACCGCAGGACCGATCGACCCGCCCGCCCGCCTGCTGATGGGTCCCGGGCCCATCACCGTGCACCCGCGGGTGCTGCAGGCGATGTCCGCGCAGCTGACGGGGCAGTTCGACCCCTTCATGGCGTCGACGATGGCGGAGGTGCAGCACCTGTACCGCCGCGTGTTCGACACGGACAACGAGGCGACGCTGCTGGTCGACGGCACCTCCCGCGCCGGCATCGAGGCGGCGCTGGTGTCGCTGGTCGAGCCGGGCGACCGGGTGCTCGTGCCGCGCTTCGGCCGATTCGGCCACCTGCTGGTCGAGATCGCGGAGCGCTGCGGCGCCGAGGTGCACGCGATCGACGTGCCCTGGGGGCAGGTCTTCGCCCCCGAGGCGATCGAGGAGGCGGTGCGGCGGGTGCGGCCGAAGGTGCTGGCGATCGTGCACGGCGACACCTCCACCACCGTCGCGCAGCCGCTGGACCGGCTCGGGGAGATCTGCCGCGAGCACGACGTGCTGCTCTACTGCGACACGACGGCGAGCCTGGGCGGCAACGAGTTCCGCACGGACGCGTGGGGCCTCGACGCGGTGACCGCCGGGCTGCAGAAGTGCCTCGGCGGACCGTCCGGCAGCGCGCCGATCACCCTGTCGGCCCGTGCGGTCGAGGTGATCGAGGGCCGCAAGAGCATCGAGGCCGGCATCCGCGCCGAGGGCGACCCCGTGCGCGAGAACCGGATCCGCTCCAACTACTTCGACCTGGGGCAGATCCTGGACTACTGGGGGCCGGAGCGGCTGAACCACCACACGGAGGCCGCGACCATGCTCTACAGCGCCCGCGAATGCGCGCGGATCCTGCTGGAGGAGGGCGTCGACGAGGCGGTGGCCCGGCACCGCCTGCACGGCGACGCGATGCTGGCCGGCGTGCAGGGGCTGGGGCTGACGCCCTTCGGCGACCTGCGGCACCGGATGACGAACGTGATGGGCGTCGAGATCCCGGCCGGGGTGCTGGGCGACGCGGTGCGGGCCGAGCTGCTGCAGGACTACGGCATCGAGATCGGCACCTCGTTCGGGCCGCTGCACGGGCGCGTCTGGCGCATCGGGGTGATGGGGTACAACGCCCGGCGCGACGCGGTGCTGACGACCTTGGCGGCGTTGGAGGCGGTGCTGCGCCGGCACGGCGTCGGCGTGCCCTCCGGCGGCGGCACCGAGGCGGCGCTGGACGCGTACCGGGCGGCCGCATGAGCAGGCCCTCCGCCGTCGCGGGAGCCGCGCAGGCGCTGCAGCGCTGCGACGAGCTGGCCCGGCTGACCTCCCTGTCCGGCGGCGTGGAGCGCGTGCACCTGTCGCCCGAGCACGCCGCCGCGAACGCCCTGACCGGCGGGTGGATGGCCGAGGCCGGCCTGGCGGTGCGGCAGGACGCGGCGGGCAACCTGGTCGGGCGGCTCGAGGGCGCCCGGCCCGGGCTGCCCGCGCTGGTGCTGGGCAGCCACCTGGACACGGTGACGGACGCGGGCCGCTTCGACGGGATGCTCGGGGTGCTGCTGGCGATCGAGGTGGCGGACCGGGTGGACGCGTCCGCGCTGCCCTTCGCACTGGAGGTCGTCGGCTTCACGGACGAGGAGGGCACCCGGTTCGGGAACGCCCTGTTCGGCTCGCGAGCCTTCGCGGGCCGAGTGGACGACGGATGGCTGGCGATCCCCGACCGCCACGGCGTGACGGTCGCCCGGGCGATGACCGACTTCGGGCTGGACCCCGCCCGGGTGGGGGAGGCCGCCCGTCGGCCGGAGGACCTGGTCGGCTACCTGGAGGCGCACATCGAGCAGGGGCCGCACCTGCTGGACGCCGGCCGCGCGCTGGGGGTCGTCACCGGGATCGCAGGCGCCCGCCGCTTCGCCCTGCAGGTCACGGGCCGCGCGGGGCACGCCGGCGGCACGCCCTACGCGCGCCGCCGCGATGCGCTGGTCGTCGCGGCCGAGGTCGTGGTCGCCATCGAGCGGATCGCGGTCGAGACGGGCACCATCGGCACGGTCGGCCGCATCCGCGCCTTCCCCGGCGGGGTGAACGTGGTGCCCGGGGTCTGCCGCTTCTCCCTGGACCTTCGCGCGGAGACGGACGAGGCCCGCGATGCGGCGTTCGAGCGCATCGACGGCTTCGCGCGCGAGCTCTGCGCGCGCCGCGGGGTCGAGTGGAGCTGGGACGAGTTCTACCGGGCGGACACCACGCCCTGCGACCCGGCGCTCGTCGCGGCGATCGAGCAGGGGGTGCAGGCGACCGGCGACGCGGAGCCCGTGCGGATCTGGAGCCGAGCCGGCCACGACGGCATGGCCGTCGCCGACGTGACGGGCGTCGCGATGCTGTTCCTGCGCTGCGGCAACGACGGCATCAGCCACCACCCGGACGAGATCGTGACCGCGGAGGACGTCGCCGCGGCCCTCGAGGCGTTCGAGGCCGCGGTGCTGGCCGTCGCCGCCCGGCACTGACGCCTCCGGCACTCTCGCGGATCCGCAGAATTCGGACGACACGCCGGTGTCGACGGCACTGACGGCGGCGTGTCGTCCAGGAACTGCGGATCCGCGCGGTTCAGCGCCGGTCGACGTCGGCGCCGGTGAACAGGTCGCCGCACTCCACCGGCACCGCACCGTGCTGGTGCAGCCAGGCGCGGCCCCCCTCGTCGCCGCGGAGGGACTCGCGGAAGGGGGCCAGGCGGTCGCGGCCCAGCACGACGGGGTGGCCCGGCGCGCCGGAGTAGACGGCCCTGGCCAGCCCCGCCGGACCCGGCGCCGCGGCGAGCACCCGCGCGACGGCCGCCGCCGGCAGCCCGGGCAGGTCCACCAGCGTGATCACGACCGCGTCGGCGTCCGGCAGCGCGTCGAGCCCCGCGCGGAGGGAGGCGGCCACGCCCGCCCGCCAGTCCTCCGCCACGACCCCGCGCGACCCGGCCGGCACCATCGCCCGGGCCTGCTCGGCCGCCGCCCCGAGCACCACGACCACCGCCCCGCAGCCGCCGTCCTGCAGCGCGCGCACCGCCGAGGCGATCCAGGGGGTCCCGTCCGCGCCGACCGCCAGCGCCTTCGGGCCGCCGAACCGCGTGCCGGCGCCCGCCGCCAGCACCAGACCCGCCGCCGTGCCCACGCGCGCCTCCCGAGCCCCCGATTACCATCGTGGCAGTGACCGCCCCCGCCTCCCGCGACCTCTCCGTGAAGACGCTGCGGCAGTGGCGGACCGCGGTCTTCGCCATCTTCGGCCTGACCGGCTTCGTCTTCGCCACGTGGGCCAGCCGGGTGCCGGCGGTGCGCGACCTGCTCGGTGCGAGCACGCAGGAGATGGGCTTCCTGATCCTGGGCATCAGCGCCGGGTCGATCACCGGGCTGCTGGCGTCGAGCCACATCATCGCCCGACTCGGCGCGACCCGCACGATCCTGGTGGTCTACAGCGCGGTGAGCATCGCGATGATCGCGCTGGGCGGCGTGATCCTCGCGGTGCCGTCGTTCGCCCCGATCTTCGCCGCGCTGTTCGTCGTCGGCGCCGCGAGCATCGTCGACGTCGCGATGAACCTGTCCGGCGCTGCGAACGAGCGGGCCACCGGCCGCACGCTGATGCCGCTGTTCCACGCGGCCTTCAGCGGCGGCACGGTCGCCGGTGCCGGGCTCGGGGCGCTGCTCGAGGGCGCCGGGGTGCCGCTCGCCGTGCACTTCAGCGGCGTGGGCGTGGTGGCGCTCGCGACCACCGTGGTGCTCGTGCGGTTCCTGCAGCCGGCGGAGGAGCCGGTGGACGAGTCGGTGGACGGACCGGCGGAGGCGGGCGGGTGGCGCGACCGCCTGGCCGTGTGGCGCGACGGCCGGGTGCTGCTGATCGGCGTGATCGTGCTGGGCATGGCCTTCGCGGAGGGCAGCGCGAACGACTGGCTGAGCCTGGCCATGGTCGACGGGCACGGCTTCACCAACCCGGGCGGCGCCGCGGTGCTCGCGGTGTTCCTGACCGCCATGACGGCGGGCCGCATCGGCGGCGTGTTCGTGCTGGACCGCTTCGGCCGGGTGCCCGTGCTGCGCGCCTCCGCCGCGCTGGCCGTGGTGGGGCTGCTGCTCGTGATCACCGTGCAGGACGACGCCGTCGTGATCGTCGGCGTGGTGCTCTGGGGCGTCGGCGCGTCGCTGGGCTTCCCGGTGGGCATGTCCGCCGCGGCCGACGACCCGCGCACGGCGACGGCCACGGTCAGCGCGGTGGCCACGATCGGCTACTGCGCCTTCCTGGTCGGCCCGCCGCTGATCGGGGTGCTCGGCGAGCACGTGGGCATCCTGAACGCCCTGCTGGTGGTGCTGGTGCTGATCGTCGCCTCCGGCCTGGCCGCCGGGGCCGCGCGGCCCGTGCGGCGGCCGGCCCCCGAGCCCGTCCCCTGACGCGCCCCTCGGTACGCTCGCGCTCGTGATCGACACCTCGACCGGCAGCGCCCGTGAACGGCTCACCGCGGCGCTGGGCGTGCGGCGGTGGGTGCAGGCGGTGGGCGAGGGCGGGCCCTACGCCTCCGTGGACGACCTCGTCGCGGCGGGCGAGGCGCAGGCGGCGGCGCTGACCGACGACGAGCTGGACGAGGCGGTGGCCCACCATCCCCGCATCGGCGAGCGGGCGAGCGGGGACGGCACCTCGGTGCGCCTGTCCGCGGACGAGCAGGGCGGGCTCGGCGCGGCTGCCGAGGGCGTCGACGCGGCGATCGCCCGCGGCAACGAGGTGTACGAGCAGCGCTTCGGCCGGGTCTTCCTGGTGCGCGCCGCCGGCCGCGACCGGCAGCAGATCCTGGACGAGCTGCAGCGGAGATTGAAGAACGACCCGCAGGACGAGGCGCAGGAGGCGAAGCAGCAGCTGCGCGAGATCGCGGCGCTGCGGCTGCGCGCGCTGTTCGGGGACGAGTCGTGAGCCAGGTCACCACCCACGTGCTCGACGCCGCCTTCGGCACCCCGGCGGTCGGGGTCGGCGTGACCCTCGACCGCCAGACCCCGGACGGCTGGAGCGAGGTCGGCGGCGGGGCGACCGACGCCGACGGGCGCATCGCGGCGCTCGGCGCCGACCGGCTGGCCCCCGGGGTGTACCGCCTGGTCTTCGCGACGGGCGACTACTTCGACGCCACACGGCGCCCGGCCTTCTACCCCGAGGTGCAGATCGCCTTCCGTCTGTCGGGCACGGAGCACTACCACGTGCCCCTGCTGCTCAGCCCGTTCGCGTACTCGACCTACCGGGGGTCCTGAGCGGCCCACTGGTCGGGCAGGTCGGTCAGCGACCGCAGCACCGCGTCGGGGCGGGGCCACGAGTCCTCCAGCTCGATCGGCTGCCGGTGGATCCACGCCGTGCGCAGCCCCGCCTCGTTCGCGGGCTTCACGTCGTGCCACAGGTTGTCGCCGACGTACCAGGCGGCCGCAGCACCGATGCCGGCGTCGTGCAGCGCCGCGGCGAAGATCACCGGGTCCGGCTTGCGCACGCCCTGGTCCCCGCTGATCAGCAGGGGGTCGAAGCGGTCGGCGACCCCGACCGCCTCCAGCTTGATCCGCTGCACCGACTCGGCGCCGTTGGTCACCAGCCCGACGCGCACGCCCTCCGCCTCGAGCCGGTCGAGCAGGGGCACCGCGTCGTCGAAGAGGCGGAACGCGGCTCGCTGCTCGGCGTCCCAGACCTCCAGCGCGAGGCGCAGCAGGGCCGGATCGTCGGACCCGCGGGCCAGCAGCGTCTCGCGCCACGCCTCCTCGCCGATGTCGTCGCCGGTGCGGTCGCCGTGCATCCAGGCGTCCTCGACCTCCGGCCACAGCCGCTGCCAGGCCGCGGTGTTCGCGGCGACCAGGTCGTCGGTGCTCGTCCCGGGCAGCCGGGGTGCGATCGCCGCGCACGCCGCCCGCATCGCGCCGGGCAGCCCGGAGCCGTCCAGCAGCGTGCCGTCCAGGTCGAACAGCACCAGCTCGGGTCGTCGCACGCTCCGATGCTGGCGGACGCCGCCTGGGCGGCGGTGGTCCGGGGTCGTTCCCGGGGCGCGGTGGCAGGCCGCGGGGGCCCCGGAGCAGGGCTGCGGAGGCCTGATCGGTGAGGGGCAGCCGTTCTCCTGGTGCGGGCACCGCCCGCACCAGGGCCACGGCCTCCTCCTTGGTGAGGCTGCCGGGGAAGTTGTAACGGGAGAACCGGCCGTCCGGGTCCCAGGGCGAGGATGGCGGCACGACGCTGCTGGCCTCCAGCACTCGGATCAGCAGGTCCCGCTCCTCGGGGTCCAGCAGCACGCGCGCCCTCGAGCGCAGCCACAGGCGCGTGCGCCTGCGGCCCGCGTCGAGCCTGAGCACCAGCTGCTGACGGTCCCCGGTCGGCCGCTCGGTCTCCAGCCAGACGCGGCCGATCTCGGCCGACGTCAGCTCTCGGCGGCCGAAGAGGACGCGGTCGCCGGCGGGGGTCGCGCGGAGGCCGGGGAAGAAGAGTGCGGCGACCGCGACGATGAGCGCCCAGACCAGCACCGCCGCGCCCAGGGTCAGCGCGGTTCGCGGGGCGAAGGGCAGCCCGTCGAACAGCAGCTCGGTCACGGTCGGCCCGACCCAGAGCAGGAAGTAGAGGGTCACCGGCAGCCCGACGCTCGCGGAGACGAGGATCATGCGCTGACGGAACGACGCCCGTCCGATCCGCTGCCACTCCACGGGGTCGTCTTCGCGCCCTCCCCGTCGGCCAGGAGAGCCGCGGGCGTCAGGCCAGGCCGGTGTAGCCCCACCAGGCGTCGCCGGCGGGCGCCGCGTCGTCCCGCAGCGCGCTGGCCTGGATCAGCCCGTAGGGCCGGTCGTCCGCATGGAAGACCTCGTTCTCGTTCGCTTCGTCGAACCGGCTGAAGTCGACCGGGAAGTGGTGCTTGTTCGGCGCGACCAACCGGATCTCGGCGACGGCCGGGTTCGCCTCCAGCGCCGCGCGGGCCATGTGCCACAGCGTCTGCTGCAGGGCGAGGCTGTGCAGCGTCGCGAACTCCCGGAGCATCGCGGCCTTCACGCCCGCGTACATCGCGTTCCAGTCGAGGTCCGCGCCGGGGTCCGTGATCCGCCATCGCGCGGTGAGCGACGTCGCCATGATGCGGTCCTCGGTGGGCTGCAGCGTCGTGTACTCGTCGACCAGGAAGTCCTTGAAGGCGCTGCCCGTGCTCTTCAGCACGATCAGGTCCTTGAAGCCCTGCACCACGTGGGCGACGGGCGGCTCCAGGGTGATCGCCGCGGTGCGCACCTCCTGGCCGGTGCGCACGAAGGTGTGGTCGTGCGGGGCGCCGTCCACCTCGACGCGCGTCCAGTCGTAGCGCTCGATCTCGATGCGGGCGGCCCGCACCGGGTCCACCTCGTCGACGAAGTGGTGGGCCAGGGACAGCCCGTACGCCTCGATCGGGTCGGGGTCGAGCTTCTTCGCCCACACGTAGGCCGTGTTCTTCTGCGTGTCGGTCGGCAGCACGTCGCGCTGGTCGCCCTCGAGGTAGGCGGCCGAGAAGCCGCCGCGCAGCGCCGTCGACACGTTCAGGTCCGTGATGCGGTGCCGGTCCGTGTCCCGGACGATCCGGACCAGCCGGGTCTCCGCCTTGCCGTACTGATGAGGGCCGAGCACGATCGCCATGCCCGCCAGCGTCGCAGCGCCGTGTGTCCCCCGTGTTACCGCGGCCTGCGACAGGATCACGGCATGACGACGCTGCTGCAGGACCACGACGCGCAGCTGCGCGGATCCGCCGAGGTGCGGGGCGCCCGGCGGTCCGAGCGGCTCGGTCCGCTGTGGCTCGGCGTGTTCGCGGGCGGCTTCGGCTTCATCACCTACGAGGACCTGTCGGGCACGACGCCGACGGAGCGGCGTCGCCTGGTGAAGGCGGCGCGCGACCGGCTGGCGGAGGACCCCGCCGTCACGACCGTGGAGTGGAAGACGCGCGGGCACGACGACCTGCCGGGCCTGGCCGAGGCGCTCGAGGCGGAGGGCTTCACGGAGGGCGAGCCCGAGTCGATCATGCTGGGGGAGGCCGCCCTGCTGGCGCAGGACCTGCCGCTGCCCGAGGGCGTGGTGCTGCGCGCGGTCACCTCACCGGACGACGTGCGGGCCGCCAGTGCGACGGCCGACCGGGTGTTCGGGGATCCCCTGTCGCCGGAGCGCGCCGACGACCTGCTGCGCCGCATCGCCGCGGGCGGCGAGGTGTGGGTCGCGGAGGAGGACGGTCTGGTGGTCTCGACCGGGCGGCTCGAGCCGGTGCCCGGCACGGCCTTCGCCGGCCTGTGGGGCGGGGCGACCCTCGAGTCCCACCGGCACCGCGGGATCTACCGCGCCCTCACGGCGGCGCGCGCCCGCAGCGCGGTGGCCCGCGGCTTCCGCGTGCTGCACAGCGACTCCACCGAGCACTCCCGCCCGATCCTGGAGCGGTCGGGCTTCACCCGCGTCTCCACGACGACGCCCTGGGAGTGGCGCCGCTGAGGCGTCGTCCTCAGCGCAGCGCGCGCAGATAGCGACGGTGCGCCACCGCCTGCGCGACGAGCAGTGCCGGGAACAGCGCCCGCCACGGCTGCTCCGCCGCCGGCCGGGTCAGCGACCGCACGGTCAGCCGCACCTCGTCCCCGCTGCGGCTGATGACGAACGCCTCCTCGCCCTCCACCGGGTGGCCGGGCAGGGTGCGGTAGGCGAAACCGACTCGATCGGTCCCCTTCACGACCTCCACCACCTCGACGGGCTCGCGGACGGCGGTTCCCAGCAGGCCGACGGTGATCACCGGCCGTGCGCCGACCCGCACCGGGGACGCGTCGTCGACGTGGAAGCCGCTGGCGGTCTTCACGCGCCAGCGCAGCACGTCGGTCGCTGCCCGTCGCCATACGGACTCGCCGCGACCCACCGCGGCCGACCGCTCCTCGCGCCGGTACCGCGCTGGAGTCGTCGACCAGTGCGCCTCCGCGGGCGCGGTCATCGCCGTCACGGCGTCCTCGTGCGGTGCGTCCCGATCGCGCGCGACGAAGGCCCGGGTCGGACCGCCGGGTCGGGCTCGAGGACCTCACGCACGGTTCAGCAGCCTGCCACGGGGCGTCGCGGCGGGGTCGACCTCCTGCCCGGCCAGCAGGGTGCGGCGCACTACGCCGACCAGGTCGTGGTCCAGGTAGGCGCTGACCGGGTTGCGGAAGCGCAGGTCCTCGACGCGGGGACGCTGCGGCGCGTCCGGCGCGAACACCGCGAGGTCCGCGTCGGCGCCGACCGCGATGCGGCCCTTCTGCGTCAGCCCCGCGAAGTCCGCGGTGCGCCGCGTGAACCACGCGACCACCGTCTCCAGCGGCACCCCGCGGCGCCGCGCCTCCGTCCACACCGCGGGCAGCCCGAACTGCAGGCCGGCGATGCCGCCCCACGCCGCCTGGAAGTCGCCGTCGCCCGCGAACTTCCGCTCGGCGGTCGAGGGGGAGTGGTCGCTGACCACGAAGTCGATCACGCCGTCCTGCAGCCCCCGCCACAGCGCGTCCTGGTTGCCGCGGTCGCGGATCGGCGGGCAGCACTTGTACTCGGTGGCGCCGTCCGGGATGCGGGCCTCGTCGAAGACGAGGTAGTGCGGGCAGGTCTCCGCGGTCACGCGCAGGCCCTCCGCCTTCGCCTCGGCGATCAGGGGCAGCGCGCTCGCGGCCGAGAGGTGCAGCACGTGCGCCCGGCCGCCGGTGCGGCGCAGGCCGTCGAGCACCGCGCGGATCGCCGCGGTCTCCGCCTCCTGCGGCCGCGACTCCACGAAGGCCGGGTAGTGGCGGCCGCCCGCGTTCGCGTGCCGGAGCAGCACCTCCGGGTCCTCCGCGTGCACGATCAGCAGTCCGTCGAACGCGGCCAGCTCGTCGAGCGCCGCGTCCAGCTGCTCCCGCATCAGGTGGGGGAACTCGTCCACGCCGGACGGCGCCAGGAAGCACTTGAAGCCGAACACCCCGGCGTCCCACAGCCGCTCGAGCGAGCCGAGGGAGGCGGGCACCGCGCCGCCCCAGAACCCCACGTCCACCAGCGCCGACCGGGCCGCGGCGGCGCGCTTCACGGCCAGCGCCTCCGGGTCGACCGTCGGGGGGATCGAGTTCAGCGGCATGTCGATCAGGGTCGTGACCCCGCCGGCCGCGGCGGCCGCGGTGGCCGTGCGGAAGCCCTCCCACTCGGTGCGCCCCGGCTCGTTCACGTGCACGTGGGTGTCGACCAGGCCCGGCAGCAGCACCTCGTCGTCCGCCAGCCGCACCGCGTCGGCCGGCGCATGCGCCAGAGGGTCGACGGCGGTGATCCGCCCCTCGGTCAGCGTGATCGCGACGGGCCGCCACGCGCCGTCGATCAGCGCGCGGTCGGCGGCGATGACCGTCATGGGACCTCCTCGGCTCGTCGGCCGAGTGAAGCAGCACTGCTTTTCCGGCATGTGACGGGCCGGGGACGACGAAGGGCCGCCGGAGGGGATCCCCCGGGCGGCCCTGGTCGACCGATGCGGTCAGGCCGCGGCGCGGACCTGCTTCAGCGCGCCGGCCCAGGCCTCGAGCTGACCGAACAGCGCCTCGGCGCCGGCCTGGTGCTGCGGGCCCGGGGTGAACTTCACGTCCGCGGTGCCGAAGCCCTCGAAGTCGTTGAAGATGCTGAAGGCCAGCTGCGTGCGCACGTGCGCCAGCTGCAGCTCCGAGGCCACGAGGCGCAGCTGCTCGACGGCGCGGGCGCCCGACAGCGAGCCGTAGCTGGCGAAGCCGGCGGCCTTGTTGTTGAACTCGGGGTAGATCGAGTCGAGGGCGTTCTTCAGCACGGCCGAGAAGCTGTGGTTGTACTCGGGGGTGATGAAGACGTAGCCGTCGAACTCGGCGATCTTCGCGGCCCACTTCTGCACGGCGGGGTCCGTCGGCGGCACGTAGGCGGGCGAGATGCCGTCGAAGAACGGCATCGGGTAGTCCTTGAGGTCCACCAGCTCGTAGTCGGCGCCGGTGCGGCCGTCGACGGCGTCGATGATCCACTGCGCCACGGACTCGCCGAGGCGACCGGTGCGGGTGCTGCCGAGGACGACGGCGATCTTGAGGTCCGACATGGGTTCCTTCCAGAAGAATGGATGACGCGTCCATCAGTACCACAGTTCTGTGACACGTCAACGAAGCAGTGGTACTCTAGCGGCATGGAGCTCGGACTCAGCGCCCAGGACTGGGCCGCCTGGCACGCGGTCACGGCGATGCGCGGTGCGGTCGAGCGTGCGCTCGAGCAGCGGCTGCAGCGCGACGCCGGGCTGTCGCTGGCCGACTTCGAGGTGCTGCGCGGCCTGACCGTCGCCGAGGGGCACCGGCTGCGGGCCGGAGCGCTCGCCGACGCGCTGGGCTGGGAGAAGAGCCGCATCTCGCACCAGGTGCGCCGGATGGTCGAGCGGGAGCTGCTGGCGAAGACCGGGTGCCCCACGGACGGCCGCGGCACGTGGGTCGCTCTCGCCGAGGGCGGCAAGGAGGCCTTCGCCGCGGGCTCGTGCGGCTACGTCGAGGTGCTGCAGGAGTCGTTCTTCGACCGGGTCGACCCGACGGAGCGCGCCGTCCTGCAGGCCGTCGCCGAGCGGGTGCGGGACGCCTCCGCCGCGCGTGCGGAGCCCGTCCGGCACTGAGCGTCCCGGGCGCGCCCCCGGCTGCTCGGGAGGTGCTGCGCCATCCAGTCCGTTCGCACCGTTCTCGCAGGCTGCCCCGCCACTGTGACCGCGGACGAAAGGATGCGGATGAACCCCATCAAGGCATTGGTCGATGCAGGCTTCAAGAGCGAGTACGCCTACTGGGGCGGCTTCATCTCGATCGGCCTCAGCTTCACGGCGTGGGGCCTCTCCCAGGTCAAGGACGAGTCGGACAAGGCGCAGTCGGACCGCTGGGGCATCTTCGTGGGCCACTGGGCGCCCACGTTCTTCGCCCTCGGCGTCGCGCTGAAGCTCGAGGAGTAGCCGCCACCGCTCCCGGTGGAACCGGCGGCGGCAGGAGGAGCGGGGTCTGCGAACCCGCCTCCCGCCGCCGCCGTTCACGTCCCCGATCTGCGGACGGGCCGCGATGCGGTTGAGTGGCGTCCTGTGAGCGCCTTCACCGAGCCCGTGCTGCTGGAGTCCGACGTCGTACGGCTCGAGCCGCTGACGCCGCTCCACGCCGGCGGTCTGGCGGCGGCGTGCGCCGACGGCGAGGTGTGGCGGAAGTGGTCGACCTCGGTCCCGTCGCCGGAGGGGGTGCCCGCCGAGGTCGAGCGGCGTCTGGCGCTGCAGGCCGTTGGGGCCATGCTGCCCTGGGCGACCTGCCTGCCCGACGGCACCCCCGTCGGCATGACGACCTACATGAACGTCGACGCGCCGAACCGGCGCGTCGAGATCGGTTCGACCTGGCTGGGCGCCTCCTCGCAGCGCACCGCCGTGAACCCGTCCGCGAAGCTGCTGCAGCTGGAGCACGCGTTCGAGCGCCTCGACTGCATCGCGGTCGAGTTCCGCACGCACTGGCACAACCGGCAGTCGCGCCGGGCCATCGCCGCGCTGGGGGCGAAGCAGGACGGCGTGCTGCGCAACCACTCGATCGACCGTCTCGGCGCGCTGCGCGACACCGTGGTGTTCTCCATCGTCCGCGACGAGTGGCCGACGGTGCGCCAGGGGCTCCGAGAGCGCCTGGGCCTTCCTCGCTAGGCTCCTCGGCGGCCTCGACGCGGGGGCCGCTGAGGAGCGCAGATGACGGACATCGCCGTTCGCCCGACCCGGCTGGCCGACGGGCGCGAGCTGATCTACTTCGACGACGCCGGCACGGCGCTGCCCGCAGAGCGGGCCGAGGACCGGCGGACCCTCGACCCCCGGCCGCCGACCGCGACGATGCGCCAGGACCTGCTGACGGGCGACTGGGTCTCGATCGCCTCCGCCCGGCAGAACCGCGCCTTCCTGCCGCCCGCCGAGTTCGACCCGCTGGCGCCGCAGTCGGCGACCAACCCCTCCGAGGTGCCGTCGGAGTACGACGTGTGCGTCTTCGAGAACCGATCGCCGTCGTTCGGCCCCGCGCTCGCGGACGCCGAGGGGGCGCCCGAGGGCCTGGCCGACCTCGCCGTGCTCGAGAACGGCCGCACCCGCACCTCCGTCGGCCGCACCGAGGTCGTCTGCTTCGACCCGCGCACCGAGGGGTCCTTCGCGGACCTCTGGCCGAACCGCGTGCGGACGGTCGTGGAGGCCTGGGCGCAGCGCACGGCCGCCCTCAGCGCGATTCCCGGCGTCGAGCAGGTCTTCCCCTTCGAGAACCGCGGGCAGGCGATCGGCGTGACGCTGCACCACCCGCACGGCCAGATCTACGCCTACCCCTACGTGACGCCGCGCACGAGCCGGCTGCTCGACCAGGTCGACCGCTACGAGGGCGACCTGTTCGCCGACCTGCTGGCGTTCGAGCAGGCGGGCGAGCGGGTGGTGCTGCGCACCGAGTTCTTCACCGCCTTCGTGCCCTTCGCCGCCCGCTGGCCGGTCGAGCTGCACCTGCTGCCGAACCGGCACGTGCCCGATCTGGCGGGCCTGACGGACGACGAGAGGGACGAGCTGTCCGAGGTCGTGCTGCGGCTCGTGCGCGCGGTCGACGCGCTCTACGACGACCCGACCCCGTACATCGCCGCCTGGCACCAGGCGCCCGTGCACACGCACCGCGAGTCGGTGCGGCTGAACCTGCAGATCACGTCGCCCCGACGGGGGCCCGAGCGCCTGAAGTACCTCGCGGGATCGGAGGCGGCGATGGGGGCCTGGATCGGCGACCTGGTGCCCGAGCAGACCGCGGAGGCGCTGCGCACGGCGCTGGCGAAGGCCGACTCGGAGCGTCCGCTGTGACCGCCGGCACCGAGCGCGTCCGCGCGCTCTTCCAGGACCGGTTCGGCGGGGAGCCCGCGGGCTTCTGGCGCGCGCCGGGCCGGGTGAACCTGATCGGTGAGCACACCGACTACAACGAGGGCTTCGTGTTGCCGTTCGCGATCGACCGCGCGACCACGATTGCCCTGTCGCCCCGCGAGGACCGGGTCGTGCGTCTGGTCTCCACGTTCGACGACGCGGTGGTGGAGACGGACCTCGACCGTGCCGCGGGTCGGGACTTCTCCGGCTGGACCGCCTACCCGCTCGGCGTCGCCTGGGCCTTCGGGGAGCACGCCGTCGACCTGGGCGCGCAGCGCGGCTTCGACGTCGCGATCGACAGCGACGTGCCCGTGGGCGCCGGCCTGTCCTCCTCCGCCGCGATCGAGATGGCGGTCGCCGTGGCGCTGGACGACGTCTGGGGCACCGGGCTCGACCGCACGGCGCTCGCGAGGATCGGTCAGCGCGCCGAGAACATCGCCGTCGGGGCGCCCACCGGGATCATGGACCAGTCCGCCAGCGTCTTCGGCCAGCGGGACGCCGCGGTCTTCCTGGACTGCCGCTCGCTGGCCGTCGAGCAGGTGCCGCTGGGCTTCGACGCCGCCGGTCTGGTGCTGCTGGTCGTCGACACGAAGGTGGAGCACAGCCACGCCACCGGGGGCTACCGCGAGCGCCGCGAGGCGTGCGAGCGGGGGGCCGCCGCCCTCGGCGTGCCGGCGCTGCGCGACCTGACCTCGGCGGACCTGGCGCGGGCGGAGGCGCTGCTCGACGAGGTCGACCTGCGCCGCGTGCGGCACGTCGTCACCGAGGACGAGCGCGTCGTCGACGCCGTCGCCGCGCTGCGGGCCGGCGACCTGGCCGGGTTCGGCCGGCTCATGTACGCCAGCCACGACTCCATGCGCGACGACTTCGAGATCAGCGTGCCGCAGCTGGACGCCGTGGTCGAGGCCGCGCGCGAGGCCGGCGCCGTCGGCGCGCGCATGACCGGCGGCGGCTTCGGCGGCTGCGCCATCGCGCTGCTGCCCGCGGCGGACGCGCAGCGGCTGGGCGAGCGCGTCACGGCACTGTTCGCCGAGCGCGGCTGGCGCGCCCCCGTGCCGTTCACCGTGATCCCGTCCGAGGGCGCCCGCGCCCTCTGACCACCCGTCCCCCGACCCGAGCACTCCTCGCGGATCAGGAGTCCTGGGCCCCGGCGCCGCAGGACTCCTGATCCGCGCAGCAGGAGCGGGTTCGCGGAGGGCGGGCTCCGGGCGGCGACCGGGGAGGATGGTCGCGTGACGCAGCATCCGTTCCGCCAGGTCGACGTCTTCCCCGGATCGCCGCTCGGCGGCAACCCGGTGGCGGTGGTGCTGGACGCCGACGGCGTCGACGAGGGCGCCATGCGGGCATTCGCCCGATGGACCAACCTGTCCGAGACCACCTTCGTGCTGCCGCCGACCGATCCGGCGGCCGACTACCGCCTGCGCATCTTCACCCCGGTGGACGAGCTGCCCTTCGCCGGGCTCCCGACCCTGGGGTCGGCGCACGCCTGGGCCGAGCACACCGGGTCGTCGGTGGTCGAGGCGGTGCAGCAGTGGGCGGCCGGGCTGATCCGACTGCGCCGGACCGCGTCGGGCTGGTCCCTGGCCGCCCCGCCGCTGATCCGCTCCGGCGCCGCGTCGGACGAGGAGGTCGAGGCGGCGGCGGCGTCGCTGCGCATCGACGTGGCCGACGTGCTCGAGGCGGAGTGGGTGGACAACGGCCCCGGCTGGCTGGCCGTGCGCCTGCTCGACGCGGAGGCCGTGCTGGCGCTGCGCCCCGACTTCACCGCGATGCCCTTCCCCGTCGGCGTCGTCGGGCCCCACGCCGCCGGCGGCCCGGCCGACCACGAGGTGCGCGCGTTCGTCCCCGGGCTGGGCGTGGCCGAGGACCCGGTGACGGGCAGCCTGAACGCCGGGATCGCCTCCTGGTTCTTCCGCACGGGGCTGGAGGAGGAGTCGTACACCGTGCGGCAGGGCACGGCGCTCGGTGCGGACGGCCGGGTCGGTGCGGACGACGACGGCGGCACGGCGTGGATCACCGGTGCGACGCGCACCGTGATCAGCGGCGCCGTCGACCTCTGACGCGGGACCCGCCGGATCAGGAGCGCCGCAGGGCGCGCCCGCGCAGCGCGACCGCGCCGGCCAGCAGCGTGCCCGCGCAGAGCGCCGCGGCGCTCCAGGCCAGTGACGCGCCGACGCCGATCACGGCGCCGAGCAGCCCGACGGTGAATCCGCTGCCGAGCCGCAGGCCGTTCGCCGACACCCCGTACAGCCCGATCACCCGGCCGCGCTCGCCGGGCGGCGCCAGCAGCTGCACCACCGTCTGCGAGATCGACATCGACGCCAGGTTGGCGGCGCCCGCCACGAACAGCAGCGCCAGCGCGAGCGCGTACCAGCCGGTCAGCGCGAACCCCAGGATCGCGGTCCCGTACAGCAGGGTGCTCACGACGGCCGCCGCGACCGTCGACGGCACCCGGTCCGTCGCCTCCAGCAGCACCCCGCCCACCACGCCG
>JAKONM010000332.1 GCA_022701925.1 Microbacteriaceae bacterium | reverse complement strand
CGGCCAGGTCGGCGCCGCCCTGCGCGGCGACGGCGGCCGCCACACCGCCCTCCACCAGGGGCGCGTCGAGCACCTGCACGCCGCCCGCGGGCGGCTCGTCCATCAGGTCCACCACCGTCTCCGCGGTCAGGATCGCGCTGCCCAGGTCGCCCAGCACCAGCACGCCGTCCCCGTCGGCGGCCGCCCGGCCGATCGCCGCCTCGACCCGGGTCGAGCTCGTGCCGATGCCGCCGTCGTCGCCGCCGCCCGCCGCCTCCAGCCGCACGTCGGGCGCCATCTGCGCGGCCAGCTCGACCAGCCCCTCCGCGATGCGCGCGCTGTGGGAGACGAAGACCAGCCCGACGGCCACGTTCAGCCCCTCGCGGCGTCCGCCGCCGCCCGCAGCTGGTAGGCGGAGGACTGCGCGCCCGGGTCGCGGTGCCCCACGGCGCGCTCCCCCAGGTAGCTCGCGCGGCCCTTGCGCGCCACCAGCGGCTCGGTCGCCGCGGCGCCCTGCTCCGCCGCACCGGCGGCGGCCGCCAGCACCGCGGCGGCATCCCCGCCGTCGGCCTGAGCGGCGGCGGCGGCCTCCACCGCCGGCGTCCAGGCGTCGACCATGGTCTTGTCGCCCGCCTCCGCCTTGCCGCGCAGCACCACGCCGTCGCGCGCCGCCGTGAGCACGGCGACCAGGGCCGCGGCGTCCAGCGACTCGGAATCCCCCGCGGCCTGCGCGCCCTTCAGGTAGGCGGTGCCGAGCAGCGGCCCGGAGGCGCCGCCGACGGTCGAGATCAGGGTGGTGGCCACGACCTTCAGCACGCCGCCGGGCGTCGCCGGGGTCTCGTCGTCCAGCTTCGCGACCACGGCCTGGAAGCCGCGCACGAGGTTCTCGCCGTGGTCGCCGTCGCCGATCTCCCGGTCCAGCCCGGACAGCTCCGCCCGGTGCTCGCCGACGGCCGCGGCGCTGCGCCGCACCCAGTCGACCGCCCAGTCGACGCCGAGCGCGCCGCTCACCGGCCCCACCTGAGGGCGGGGGTCTGCACCGGCGCGTCCCACAGCGCCTTCAGCTCGTCGTCGAGCCGCAGCACGGTCACGGAGCAGCCGGCCATGTCGAGACTGGTCACCAGCGAGCCCACCAGGCTGCGGCTGATCGTGATCCCGCGCTCCCGCAGCAGCGAGGCGGCCGCGTCGAACACGATGTACAGCTCGACCAGCGGCGTCGCGCCCATGCCGTTCACGAACAGCAGCACGTCGTCCTCCGACGTGAAGGGCAGGTCGTCCAGGACCGGCTCGACGAGCCGCCGGACCAGGCCGTCCACGGGCTCCCACTCGATGCGCGCCCGCCCGGGCTCCCCGTGGATGCCGATGCCGATCTCGACCTCGTGGTCGCTGATGTCGAAGCTGGGGGTGCCGGCGTGCGGCACGACCGGCGCGGTCAGCGCGATGCCCATCGAGCGCACCTGCGCGTTCACCTTCCGGGCGATCGCGGCGACCTGCGCCAGGTCGTCGCCCCGCTCCGCCGCGGCGCCCGCGATCTTCTCGATCAGCACGGTGCCGGCGACGCCGCGGCGGCCGGCCGTGTACAGGGAGTCCTTCACCGCGACGTCGTCGTCGACGACCACGGTCTCGACGGCGATGTCCTCGGCGCCCGCCAGATCGGCGGCGGTCTCGAAGTTCAGCACGTCGCCCGTGTAGTTCTTCACGATGTGCAGCACGCCGGCGCCGCCGTCGACCGCCTTCGTGGCGGCGAGGATCGGGTCGGGCGTCGGCGAGGTGAACACGGGGCCGGGCACCGCGGCGTCGAGCATGCCGGGGCCGACGAAGCCGCCGTGCAGCGGCTCGTGCCCGCTGCCCCCGCCCGACACCAGCCCCACCTTGCCGGACACCGGGGCGTCGCGCCGCACGATCAGGTCGGGATCCGTCTGCACGCGCAACAGGTCGCCGTGGGCCGCGGCGATGCCGGCCAGCGCGTCGCGCACGACGGTCTGCGGATCGCGGATGAGCTTCTTCATCGAACCTCCATCGGGGAGCGCCGCAGGCCGGCGCGCGACCAGGCTACGCATCCGCCGCAGGGCGCCGCAGCGCCCGTGCACGATCGTGCAGCAGGGCCTCAGGAGGCCAGCGCGCGGGCCAGGGGCTCGTCGAGGACCAGGTCCGTGATCAGGCCGGCGGAGAGCGCCCCGCGCACGCTGCCGAGCTTCGACAGCCCCGCCACCACGCAGATGCGCCGGGGCGCGCGCCGCAGCTGCGCCAGGTCGGGGCCGGACGCCCGCTGGTTCAGCTCGATCGCGTCCGAGGTGCCGTCCTCCCGGTAGAACACGGTCGCGACGTCGCCGACCACCCGGTCGCGCTCGAGCAGCAGGTAGTCCTCCGGCTCGAGGTAGCCGCCGATGTGCACGTGGCTCGCGACCTCGGAGAGCGGCGACCCGACGCTGAAGAGCGCCACCTGCATCCGCTCCTGCACCTCGAGCACGCGCCGCATGCTGCGCTCGCGCCAGAGCGCCTGCTTGGTCTCCGGGTCGTCGAAGAAGGCGGGCACGGGGAACTGCTGCACGTGGGCGCCGAAGGCGCCGCCGAACCGGCGCAGCAGCTCGCTCGCGTAGATGATGCCGGTGGTGCGGGTGTTCCCCGCCCCGTTCAGCTGCACCACCTCGGCGCCGGTCAGCGGCTTCGGCACCAGGTGCCGGCTGACGGCGCTGATCGTCGAGCCCCACGCCACCCCGAGCACCGTGTTCGAGTCGAAGAAGCGGCCGAGCAGGCGGCCGGCGGACATCGCCACGCGCTCCAGCCGGTCGACGTCGCTCGTGTGGTCGGGCATCGGCACCAGGTGCGCCGCGACGTCGTAGCGGTCGCGCAGCACCGACGCCAGTCGGCCTGCGGATTCCGCGGGCGAGTGGATCTGGATGTCCACCAGGCCCGTGGCCCGCGCGTGGCTCAGCAGGCGGGAGACCGACGAGCGGGAGGTGTGCAGCTCCCGCGCGATCGCCTCCATCGTGAGGTCCTGCATGTAGTAGAGGTGCGCGGCCGTCAGGGCCTGCTGCACCTTCGTCACCGGCCGGATCGTCTCCGTCGTCAACCCGTCGCCTCCCGTGGTCGGTCCCGTGCTGCACGTCCGTGCCGCGGGCTCCGCTCGATCGTGCCGAGCCCGAATGTACACGCGTGCACGGTTGTGCAGGACGCCCCGGGCACCGGGGACGCCGTCATCCCCGCCCGATACGGTCGGACCGCCGGCGACCGAATCCCGGTCGCCACGACTCGACGAAGAGGCAGGTAGCGGTGGATCCGTCCTTGGGAACGATCTTCTTGTCCGAACTGGTCGGCACGACCCTGCTGCTGCTCCTGGGAGGCGGCGTCGTGGCGACGGCGATCCTCACCAAGAGCAAGGGCCTCGGCGGCGGCTGGCTGCTCATCAACTTCGGGTGGGGCCTCGCGGTCTTCGCCGGCGTCACGGTGTCCTACGCCTCCGGCGCGCACCTGAACCCGGCCGTCACGATCGGCCTGCTCGTGGCCGGCAAGATCCCGGGCGGCGTCCTGGCCGCGATCGTCTACATCATCGCCCAGCTGCTGGGCGCGATGATCGGCGCGCTGCTGGTCTGGCTGGCCTTCAAGAAGCACTTCGACGAGGAGACCGAGGCCGGCACGATCCTCGGCGTCTTCTCGACCGGGCCGGAGATCCGCGCGCCCCTCTGGAACGTGATCACCGAGGTGCTCGGCACCTTCGTCCTGGTGTTCGTCGTCATCGGCTTCAGCCGCGCGGGCGACCCCGACACGGCGACCCCCGCCGGCCTCGCGGCCCTCGGCGCCGTCCCCGTGGCGCTGCTGGTGGTCGGCATCGGCGCCTCCCTCGGCGGCCCGACCGGCTACGCGATCAACCCGGCCCGCGACCTGGGCCCGCGCATCGTCCACGCCCTGCTGCCCATCCCCCACAAGGGCGGCAGCGACTGGGGCTACGCCTGGGTGCCGATCGTCGGCCCCCTCCTCGGCGGCGCGCTCGCCGGCGCGCTCTCGTACGTCCTCCTGCCGGTCATCGGCTGACCCGCACCCGACCCCGTCCCGCAGAACCCCTTAGGAGCACCAGTGGCCGACTACGTCCTCGCCATCGATCAGGGCACCACTTCCACACGAGCGATGGTCTTCGACCACGAGGGCAAGGTCGTCTCGACCGGCCAGCTCGAGCACCGCCAGATCTTCCCGCGCGCCGGGTGGGTCGAGCACGACCCCGAGGAGATCTGGCGGAACACCCGGGAGGTGATCGGCCAGGCGCTGTCCCGCGCCGACATCACGCGCCACGACATCGCCGCCGTGGGCATCACCAACCAGCGCGAGACGACGGTCGTGTGGGAGAGGGCGACCGGCAAGCCGGTCTACAACGCCATCGTCTGGCAGGACACCCGCACGCAGGCGATCGTCGACCGGTTCGCGGCCGACGGCGGGGTCGAGCGGTTCAAGGGCACCGTCGGCCTGCCGCTGTCGACCTACTTCGCCGGCACCAAGATCGTGTGGATCCTCGAGAACGTCGAGGGCGCGCGCGAGAAGGCGGACGCCGGCGAGCTGATGTTCGGCACCACCGACTCGTGGGTGCTCTGGAACCTCACCGGCGGCACCGACGGCGGTGTGCACGTCACCGACGTCACCAACGCGTCGCGCACGCTGTTCATGGACCTGAAGACGCTGACCTGGGACGACTCGATCCTCGAGGTCTTCAAGGTGCCGCGCTCGATGCTCCCCGAGATCAAGAGCTCCTCGGAGGTCTACGGCACCGTCGAGTCGTCCAACCTGCTGCGCGAGGTGCCCATCGCCGGCATCCTCGGCGACCAGCAGGCGGCGACCTTCGGACAGGTGGCGTTCGAGGTCGGCGAGGCCAAGAACACGTACGGCACCGGCAACTTCCTGATCTTCCCCACGGGCACCGAGATCGTGCAGAGCGAGAACGGCCTGCTGACGACGATGGCCTACCAGCTGGGCGGCGGCGAGCCGCACTACGCGCTCGAGGGGTCGGTCGCGGTCACCGGGTCGCTGATCCAGTGGCTGCGCGACAACCTGGGCATCATCTCCTCCGCCCCCGAGGTGGAGGAGCTGGCCCGGACGGTCGACGACAACGGCGGCGCCTACTTCGTCCCGGCGTTCTCGGGGCTGTTCGCGCCGTACTGGAAGTCGGAGGCGCGCGGCGCCCTCGTGGGCCTCACCCGGTTCGTGAACAAGGGGCACATCGCCCGGGCGGCGCTCGAGGCGACGGCGTTCCAGTCGAAGGAGGTCGTGGACGCGGTCGACGCGGACACCGGCAACCCGCTGACCGAGCTGAAGGTCGACGGCGGCATGGTCGCGAACGACGCGCTGATGCAGTTCCAGGCCGACATCCTCGGCGTGCCGGTCGTCCGGCCGGTGGTCGCGGAGACGACCGCGCTGGGCGCCGCCTACGCGGCCGGCCTGGCGGTCGGCTTCTGGAAGGACTTCGACGACCTGCGCAAGAACTGGCAGGAGGACAAGCGCTGGGAGCCGTCGATGGACGAGGACGAGCGCGCCCGCCAGTACCGCCTGTGGAAGAAGGCCGTCACGAAGTCGTTCGACTGGGTCGACGAGGACGTGCAGTAGGGGGTCCCCCGACCGCGCGGCCGACCGGCGCTGCCCGAGCGCCGGCCGGCCGCGCCTCCACGCGCGGACCGGGCGTCCGCCGCGTCAGTCTCGGGTGGCGGCCACCCACGCGTCGAGCTTCTCGGCGGCGGCGCCGCTGTCGACGACCCGCGCCGCGCGCTCCAGCGCGTCGGACAGCCGCCGGGCCATCGGCCGGTCCGCGGTCTCGGGGTCCTCGTACAGGTCCCAGGCGACGAGCCCGGCCGCGGCGTTCAGGAGGACGACGTCCCGCACCGGGCCGCCCTCCCCCGCCAGCACGCGGCGCACCGTCGCGGCGTTCTCCGCCGGGGTGCCGCCGCGCAGGTCGTCCAGCCGGGCGACGGGCAGGCCCACGTCGGCCGGGTGCACGTCGTGCTCGGTCACCGCGCCGCCGGTCACCTCGCGGATGCGGCTGTGCCCCGTCGTCGACAGCTCGTCCAGCCCGTCGTCGCCCCGCACGACCAGCGCGGTCGCGCCGCGGGTCTGCAGCACCCCGGTCACCAGCGGCACGACGGCGGCGGACGCGACCCCGATCACGTTCGCGTCCGGCCGGGCGGGATTCACGAGCGGCCCCAGGAAGTTGAAGACGGTGGGCACGCCGAGCGCGGCCCGCGCCTCGGCGGCGTGCTTGAAGCCGGGGTGGAACGCCGCGGCCCACACGAAGGTGATGCCGGCCCGCTCCAGCACGCGGGCCACGGCGGGCCCGTCGAGGCTCAGGTCGACGCCCAGCTCGCCGAGCACGTCGCTGGCCCCGGACGCGGAGGTGACGGCCCGGTTGCCGTGCTTCGCGACCGGCACGCCGCAGGCGGCGACCACGACCGCGGCCGTCGTGGACACGTTCACGGTCTTGTACCCGTCGCCGCCGGTGCCGACCAGGTCGAGGGCGCGGGCCGACACGGGCAGGGGCCGGGCGTGCGCCAGCACCGCGTCGCGGAAGCCCACGATCTCGTCGACGGTCTCGCCCTTCGCCCGCAGCGCGACGAGGAAGCCGGCCAGGGTCGCGGCGGGCGCCTCCCCCGCCATCACGCGCTCCATCGCCCAGGTCGCCTCGGCGACGCGCAGGTCGCGCCCGGCGAGCAGCGCGGAGATCAGGTCGGGCCAGGAGGTCGTCTCGGGCACGCGGCGAGCCTATCGACGGGCTCCCGGACCGGCCGGAGGGGGCGCCGCCGCGACGGGAACGGGGGCGCGCCCCCGTCGACGCCTCCCGGACGCCCCCTCGCACTGCCGAATCACCGCGACGGGCGTGCCGACGGCAGGCTGGGACGGTGCCGGAAGCACCATAATGATCTCGTGAGCAGTGCGTCAGTGCTTCAGTCGGCACCCACCCCGGCGGTGAACCGGCCGAACGCCGTCGCCGTCGGGACCATCGTGTGGCTCGGCAGCGAGGTGATGTTCTTCGCCGGCCTGTTCGCCATCTACTTCACGCTGAAGACCTCGCAGCCCGCCCTGTGGGCCGAGGAGGTGCAGCGGCTGAACGTGCCCTACGCGGCCGTCAACACGCTGATCCTCGTGTCCAGCTCCTTCACCTGCCAGTTCGGCGTGTTCGCGGCCGAGCGCCTGCAGTCCCGCTCCACGG
>JAKONM010000319.1 GCA_022701925.1 Microbacteriaceae bacterium | reverse complement strand
TGGCCAAGGACCAGGGCACCCTGGACCTGAACGCCACCGTGCGCATCCGGCTGAAGGGCATCGTGCCCCCGGCCGGCGGCGAGGTGCAGGACACCGTGCTGCTCGAGACGAGCCTCGGCCGCGCGATCTTCAACGAGGCGCTGCCGACGGACTACCCGTTCGTGGAGGCGCTGGCCGACAAGGGCCAGATCTCGGCGATCGTGAACGACCTGGCGGAGCGGTATCCGAAGGTGGAGGTCGCGGCGACGCTCGACCGCATCAAGGACGCCGGCTTCTACTGGGCCACCCGGTCCGGGGTCACCGTGTCCCTGTCGGACGTGCTGACGCCCCCGTCGAAGGCCGGCATCCTCGCCGGCGCCGAGGCGAAGGTCGCGAAGATCGAGTCGCAGCGCGACCTCGGTCTGATCACGCCGGAGGAGCGCCGTCAGGAGCTCATCGAGATCTGGAACCGCGCCACCAGCGAGGTCGCCGTCGCGATGCAGGAGAACCTGCCCGCCGACAACAACATCAACCGCATGGTGTCGTCCGGCGCCCGAGGCAACTGGATGCAGGTCCGGCAGATCGCCGGCATGCGCGGCCTGGTGTCGAACCCGAAGGGCGAGATCATCCCCCGCCCGATCGTCCACTCGTACCGCGAGGGCCTGACGGTGGCGGAGTACTTCATCTCCACCCACGGCGCCCGCAAGGGCCTGGCCGACACCGCGCTGCGCACCGCCGACTCCGGGTACCTGACCCGTCGTCTGGTGGACGTGTCGCAGGACGTGATCATCCGCGAGGACGACTGCGGCACCAGCCGTGGCCTGGACCTGTCGACGAGCGAGAACGTCGAGAACGCCGTCTACGGCCGTTCGCTGGCGACCGACGTGGTCACCGAGGCGGGTGAGGTGCTGGCCGAGGCCGGCGCCGACGTGGGCGACGTGCTGATCGCGAAGCTGGTCGAGGCCGGCGTCGAGCACATCAAGGTGCGCTCGGTGCTGACCTGCGAGTCGGCCGTCGGCGTGTGCGCGGCCTGCTACGGCCGCTCGCTGGCCACCGGCCTGCTGGTGGACATCGGCGAGGCCGTCGGCATCATCGCGGCCCAGTCGATCGGCGAGCCCGGCACGCAGCTGACCATGCGCACCTTCCACACGGGCGGTGTGGCGTCGGCCGACGACATCACGCAGGGTCTGCCCCGCGTGCAGGAGCTGTTCGAGGCGCGCACCCCCAAGGGCGCGTCCCCGATCGCCGAGGCGGCCGGTGTCATCACCATCGAGGAGAGCGACCGCCAGCGGAAGCTGATCCTGACCCCGGACAACGGCGACGAGCCGTTCGCCTACCCGGTCCTGCGCCGTGCCACCCTCCTCGTCGAGGACGGGCAGCACGTCGAGCTGGGCGAGCAGCTGCACGTCGGGTCGATCGACCCGAAGGAGGTCCTGCGGGTCAAGGGCGTCCGCGAGGTGCAGAAGCACCTGGTGGAGGGCGTCCAGGGCGTCTACCGCAGCCAGGGCGTGCCGATCCACGACAAGCACATCGAGGTCATCGTGCGGCAGATGCTGCGCAAGGTCACCGTGGTCGACCACGGCGAGACCGACCTGCTGCCCGGTGAGCTCGTCGACCGCAGCCGCTACCAGGACGTCAACCGGGCCGCGCTCGCGGAGGGTCGCAAGACCGCCTCGGCGCGCCAGGAGGTCATGGGCATCACGAAGGCGTCGCTCGCGACGGAGTCGTGGCTGTCCGCCGCCTCCTTCCAGGAGACGACCCGCGTGCTGACCCAGGCGGCGATGGACGGCAAGTCCGACAGCCTGCTGGGGCTGAAGGAGAACGTGATCATCGGCAAGCTGATCCCGGCCGGTACGGGCCTGCCCCGCTACCGCGACGTGACGGTCGAGCCGACCGAGGAGGCGAAGGCCGAGCGCTACCCGCTGCGCTCGTTCGGCGACGACTCCATGTTCAACGACGCCGACCTGTCGTTCGTCGACTTCGAGTCCTTCTCGAGCGACGACTACACCCCGGGCACCTACAACTAGGTCGCCTGACCGGAAGGGCCCGTCCGCATCGGCGGACGGGCCCTTCTGCGTTCCACGAGGACGCCCCCTGGTCGGGGGCTGCTGCGGGCGGAGGGAGCCGCCTAGCCTGGTCGGAGCCGGACACCCAGCCGGCCTGCCGCGTCCCCGCGCGGTGCCCCCGCTTGCACACACCTGGACCCGTGGTGAACCTCTTCTCCCCCCTGCTCCCGCGCGCCTGCGCGACCGCTTCCGGAGCGCAGTGATGCTGCGCCCCTACCGTCTCGAGCGCGAGATCGAACGCGCCGTCACCCAGTGGATCGACTGGCTGCCCCGCTGGGACCCGGCCACCGCCCGCCGCCGGCTCGCGCCCTGCTCCTCCTGCCCCGTGTGGGCCCGGGAGCTGCAGCTGGAGGACGTGCCGCACGGCGCCCTGCATGCGCTGACCACGTCGCTGGACGCCGTGATCACCGAGCACGTGCGCCGCTCCCTTGCGCTGCAGCCCTACCTGTCCGACGAGGACGTGCAGGCCCTGCGCGACCGCTGGCACGGCGAGGCGATCACCTGGGTCGTGCGGCAGTACACGCAGATCCTGCGGGCGCTGGACGCCTTCGTCGAACCGAAGGTGCAGCACATGGCCGCACTGCTGCTGGCCGACATCCAGGAGGCCTGACACCTCGGCTTCCGGCCGCCACGACGGGTGGCGGGCCGGTTCCCGGGAGCGGTTCGTGGAGTGCTGCTGCCCGAGGAGACGAGAAGGGCCCCGACCGCGAGGTCGGGGCCCTTCCGCCGTTCCTGCGCGGCTCAGGCGGCGGCGAGCTCCGCCTGCAGCGGCCAGTCCTCCTCGAGGATCAGCTGCGTCGCGACGGACGCGGCCGGGTTCACGACGATGGGCGCCAGCAGGTTCACGACGGGCGAGCCGTCCTGCAGGTTCGCGACGACGTAGACGTCGACCTCCGCCGACGTGGAGACCTGCAGCGCCGTCAGGTCCTCGTCCGAGATGCCCGGCAGGTACTCGGGCAGGTAGAACGTCGGGTCCAGCAGGAACAGGCGCAGGTCCTCGCCGGCGGTGTCGCGCAGCGTGTAGAGGCCGGGGGCCCCGTCGACCTCCGCGAGGTCGAACTCCGTGAGCGGCGCGAACCCGGGGGGCGGCGCGGTGAAGGTGATGCGGGAGTCGCGGGTCATGGTGCTCATCACTTCAGGAAGTTCATCAAGGTCGGTTGGAGGACTTGCGCGGTGACCTGGAGGCTCGTCTGGTACGCGAGCTCCTGGGTCTTCAGGTTCAGCAGGACCGAGGCCGTGTCGGCGTCCTGGATGCCCGACCGCTGCTTCTCGAGCTGCACCGCGGCGTCGGAGTTCCGCGACTGCGCGGCCTCGACGCGAGCGTAGGCGGTGCCCACGACGGCCTGCTGCGTCGTCAGCGCGTTCCGGGCCGTCTGCATCGCGGTGATGCCGCCGGTGATGGCGGCCTGGGGGCCGGTGGCCGAGAGGTCGGTGCCCCAGTCGGGGCTGCGCAGCGCCGCGATCACCTTGTCGAGCGAGGAGAAGACGCTGGTGTCCGAGGTGACGGCTCCGGTCGCCGGGTCCTTCACGACCGTGCCGAACGCGGCCGCGCCGTCCGCGCTGACCGCGACCGTCTCCGTGGCGCTGATGCGCCGCTGCACCAGGCCGGAGCCGGCGGTGACCGTGCTGTTGACGGTGCCGTCGGCGTTGAAGGCGGTGGCCGCGTCCGAGGTGCCCGCGAACACGCTGCGCCCGAGGTAGGTGGTGTTCGCCTGCGCCAGCAGGTCCTGCTTGATGCTCACCAGCTGCGTCGCGATCGCCTCGCGCGCGGCGGGGGAGGAGGTGCCGGCGTTGGCCGCCTGCACCGTCAGGTCGCTCGCCTTGCGCACCAGGTCGGTCGACGTGCTGAAGGCGGAGTCCGCGGTGCGCAGCCAGGACAGGCCGTCCGCCATGTTCGTGCCGTACTGCGTGTTCGCCGCCAGCTCGCCGCGCAGCCGCAGCACCGTCGCGGTGCCGGTGGGGTCGTCGGAGGGACGGTTGATGACCAGGCCGCTGGAGGCCTGCTCCTGCAGCGCCGACAGCCGCAGGCGAGCGGCGTTGATCGACGTCTGCGAGCTGCTGTAGAGCTGCTGCCCCGTGACGCGGCCGATCGCGCTCATCAGCGGCCCACCAGACCGGTGCGGTTGATCAGGGTGTCGAGCATCTCGTCGATCGCCGTCAGCACGCGGGCCGCCCCCTGGTAGGCGTGCTGGAACACCACCAGGTTCGCCGTCTCCTCGTCCAGGTCGACGCCGCTCTGCGAGGTCTGCGCGCTCTGCGCCGCGGACGAGGCCGTCGCGGCCACGTCGGCCTGCGTGGTCGCGGCCTTCGTCTGCGCGCCGACGCCGGCGACGTAGGCGGCCCAGCCGCGGTCGACGCCGCCGGCCTTCGAGCCCAGCTGCGAGATCGCGTCGGCGATCGAGCCGTCGCCGGATCCGGCGCCCGGCTTGCCGGCGGCGATGCCCGACTGGGAGGTCGGCACCACCGAGAGGCCGATCGCGGCGGGCTTCGACGCGTCGAGGGCGAAGAAGTCGTGACCGGTGGTGCCGTCGGCGATCGCGCCCTGCCGGTGCACCGCGTTCACGTCGGTCGCCAGCTGCGTCGCGACGGCGCTGTAGGCGTTCGCGGCCTGGGAGTACACGCCCTCCGGAGCCAGCGTCGAGAGCTGCGCGGCCAGGGAGCCGCCGTCGGCCTGCACGGCGGCGCCGGCGCTGAAGCGCAGGCCGGTGGCGGTGAACGGAGCCGCTGCGGCACCCGTCAGCTGCAGGGTGCGGGCGGACGTGCCGGAGACGAAGGTCGAGCCGCCGATCAGCACGTCGACCGTGCCGTTCGCGTTCTCGCGGGTGGTCGCGCCGGTCGCCGCGGACAGCGCGTTGATCGCGGCGCCGCGCTGGTCGATCAGCTCGTTCGCGTTGCCGCCGGTCGCCGCGATCCGCAGGATCTGGTCGTTCAGCGCCGCGATCTGCACACCGGTGCGGTTGACCTGGTCGACGCTCGCCTCCGCGCTGCTGCGCGCGGTCGACCACGCCTTCGACGCCGTCGAGTACCCCGAGGCGATCCGGTCGGCGAGGGCCTGCGCGCTGCCGAGCAGCGCGGACGCCGCGGCGGGGCCCGTGGTGCTGTTGCCGGCCGTGTTCGCCATGGTCTGCCAGGCGTTGGAGAACTGGGTCAGCGAGGCGGAGAGGCCGGTGTCGCCCGGCTCGCCCAGCCCGTTCTCCACCACGCTGAGGGCGGTGGAGGCCGCGGTCCAGTAGCCGCTCGACGACGCGGTGTCGCGCACGCGGGCGTCGATCAGCGAGTCCGAGATGCGGGAGATCCCGGTGATCTGCACGCCGGTGCCGATGTTGAGCCCCGTGGTGAAGAGGCTGCTCTTGTCGACGCCCGGCAGCGACGCCAGGTCGACGCGCTGCCGCGTGTACCCCGGGGTGTTGACGTTCGCGACGTTCTGCCCGGTGACCTCGAGCGCCGCCCGGGCCGCGGCCAGGCCGCTGTAGGCCGAGTTCAGCAGGCCGAAGGTGCTGGCCACGGCTCAGGCCCGCCCGTCGAACAGGTGCGCGTAGGAGGAGGCGCCCGCGGAGGCGCGCACACCGCGTCCCGTGTACGCCTGGTCGCCGCGGCCGCCGGTGCCGACGGTGGCCAGCGTCTCCTGCGTCGCGCGCGTGGCGGCGCGCAGGTAGGTGAGGTTCGTGTCGCGCACGTCGGCGATCTGCGCCGTCAGCGCCGTGAGCGCCGTGAGGTGCGACTGCAGCACCTCGCGCCAGACGGGGTCCGGGGCGTCCTCGACCAGCTGCCGCAGCGTCGCGTCCTCGGGCAGCCGCCATTCGATCGCGACGGCGGAGGCCTCGACGGTGCGCTCGATGCCCGTGGTGCGCAGGTGCGCCAGCACCGCCTCGACCTCGCGGGTCGCGTGGTGCAGCCACTTCGAGCGGCCGGCGGTGAGCAGCAGCTGCTCCTCCTCCAGCTTGAACAGCAGCAGGTCCAGCAGCTCGCGTTCCCGCCACAGCAGGGTGGACAGCTCGTTGGCGCTCATCGCGGCGTCCTCTCCTGCTCGATCGGTGGTGCGGGTACTGCCGGCACTGTCGGCCGCCGTCGCACGCATGTAAGCGGTGCGGGCGTGCGGCTCCGGTGCGGGGGAGCGTACGGGCCCGGAACCACGGGGAAGGGGAGGCGCGGCGCACCCGAACTGGGGCCGCGCCGCATCTCGGGCCGGGGGCGGCCGCCCTCCTACGGTCGAGTCCGCGGCCGCTCCGGGACCGCGAGGCGGGACGGGGGAGTCATGACCGCACGCGCGGAACGCGACCGGCTGGTGCGCGAGAACCTGGCGATCGTCGGCTACCTGGTGAACGAGGTCTCGCGCAAGGCCAGCCACCTGTCGCGCGACGACCTGGCCTCCGCCGGCGCCCTGGGCCTGGTGATGGCCGCCGAGACCTTCGACCCCGCGCAGGGCGTGCCCTTCGGCGCCTTCGCCCGCCGCCGGGTGCTGGGTGCGATCGCGGACGAGATGCGCGCCGCCGACTGGGCCACCCGCGCCGCCCGGCAGCGGATCAAGGGCGCCCTGCAGGTGCAGGAGTCGCTGACCGGCGCGCTCGGCCGCACGCCCACCGTCGACGAGGTCGCGGTGGCGCTGGGCGTCGACCGCGCATCGGCCGCCGAGGCCCTGGCGGACGCCGGCCGCTCCGTCGCGGCGCTGGACGAGTCGATCGCCGACGTGGTCGCCGCCGACGTGGTGAACCCGGAGGACGCGGTGCTCGAGACCGAGCGCACGCGCTACCTGAAGGCCGCGGTCACGAGCCTGCCGCCGAAGATGCGGTACGTCGTCGAGCAGATCTACTTCCACGACCGCGCGGTGGGCGACCTGGCCGTCGAGCTGGGCCTCACCCACTCCGCCGTGTCGCAGCAGCGGGCGGAAGCGGTGCGGCTGCTGCGCGACGGGCTGGAGCACTCCTACTCCACGGGACAGGCGCCGGTGGTGCAGGCGCACTCGAAGGTGGCCCCGGCGCGCCGAGCGGCCTACCTGGCCCGCCTGTCCGAGACTGCGACCGCATCGATGGTGTCGCCGGCGGTGCAGGCCGCCGCGATGCGCTCGGCCTGATCGATCCGTTCTTCTTACGAGCAGTTCCCGCAATCGAACAGGAAGTGCCCCTACTTCGGGGCGAGGGCTTACCGGCCGCTTTCCGGCGCCGATAGGTGTTCGTGTCGGACCACGGATGGACCGCACTTTCCACATCCCAGTAATCACGGAGGAACATCATGGGATTCGCAATCAACACCAACAACGATGCGATCAACACCTACAAGAACCTGACGGCGGTGCAGAGCTCCCTGAGCAAGTCGCTCGAGAAGCTCTCGTCGGGTCTTCGCATCAACCAGGCGGGTGACGACGCTGCGGGTCTCACGATCGCGACCCAGCTGGGTTCGCAGGTCTCCGGTCTGCAGCAGGCGGCCCGCAACGCGCAGGACGGCGTCTCGCTCGTGCAGACCGCCGACGGCGCGCTGAGCCAGGCCCAGGCCCTGCTCGGTCGTCTGCGCGATCTGGCCGTGCAGGCCGGCAACGACTCCAACAGCTCCACCGCTCGCGGTGCGATCTCGAAGGAGGCGACGTCGATCACCCAGGAGCTGACGCGACTGGGCAACTCGGTCAACTTCAACGGCAAGAACCTGCTGGACGGCACCGCCGGCGCGCTGAACTTCCAGATCGGCGCGAACGGCGACACGCAGAGCCAGATCGCGGTGAACCTGACCTCGGCCAACCTGGTCAACATCGCCTCGAACCTGGGCTCCGCCGGCGCGAAGTTCGCGACGGTGACGCCGACGGCGGTCACCGGTGCGCAGAAGTTCACCAACGGCACCGTCGACGTGTCGGTGACGCTGGGTGCCGCCGGTACCTACAAGACCGTGCAGTCCGTCGCGGACGCCCTGAACGCGGACTCGAGCTTCGCGCTCAACTTCGCGGCCTCGGTCGACAAGGACAACAACCTGGTCGTCTCGTCCACCACCGGTGGCACGGTGACCGGTGGTACGAAGGCGGCTGCGGCGGCTCCCGGCACCGGCATCGCGGCGGGCACGACCATCACGGGCGGGCTCGACTTCTCGTCGGCGTCGGGCGCGCAGGCCGCGATCAACGCCATCGACCTGCAGATCACGGCCGTGTCCAACGTCCGTGCGGACATCGGTGCCGCGGAGAACCGCTTCGCCTCGGCCGTCTCGACGATCGCCACCTCGGTGACGAACCTGACCGCTGCGAAGAGCCGCATCACCGACGTCGACATGGCGCAGGAGATGGTCAACTACACCCGGGCGAACGTGCTGTCGCAGTCCGGTACCGCGATGCTCGCCCAGGCGAACTCGCTGCCGCAGCTGGCGCTGAAGCTGCTGGGCTGATCCCGCTGACGCCGCGGTGACGCGGGGCCGAACCAGGTCCCCGCGCCACCGCGGCTTCTGCCGTTCACCACCCGCCCGCGACCGAGGAGCGATCGATGGCCAGCACCGTCACGTCGACGACCGGACTCGGGCTGTCCGGCCTGTCCAGCGGGCTCGACACCACCGGCCTGATCTCCAAGCTGATGTCGATCGAGTCTGCGCCGCAGACCGCGCTGAAGGCGCGGCTCGCCACCGCCACGAGCTATCGCACCGCCCTTCAGTCGCTGAACACCTCGGTCGCCGCGATCACGACGACTGCGCAGAGCGCGGCGAAGGCCGGTTCGCTCGCGTCGTTCACGGCGACCAGCGACACCTCCGGAGTGACCGCCGCCGCGACCGGCACCGCCGCCGCCGGCTCGTTGACCTTCAGCGTCGACGCGGTCGCCAAGGCGCAGGTCTCCGTGACGGACCGGATGGCCGCCTGGCCGGAAACGTCGAGCGCGACACCGATCATCACCATCGCGACCGGGTCCGGCTCCTCGGCCAGCACGAAGCAGGTCACCGCCGCGTCCACGAACCTCGACGACGTCGTCGCCGCGATCAACGGCTCCGGTACGGGGGTCACCGCATCGAAGGTGGCCGCCGGCAAGGACGAGTCCGGCGCGACCTTGTTCCGCCTGCAGCTGCGCGGCGCGACCGGTGCTGCGAACTCCTTCGCCGTCCACCAGGGCGACAGCACGTCGTCCCCGCAGCTCGCAGCGGCCCAGATCACGGCCGCTCAGGACGCGAGCATCACCCTGTTCAAGGGTGTGGCGGGTGCCGAGCAGACCGTGACCTCCAGCACGAACACCTTCACGCAGCTGCTCACCGGTGTGGACGTGACGGTGTCCAAGCCCACGGACGTCGACGCGCCGGCGACGGTCCTGGTCGCGGCTGACGCCACCGCCGCGACGACCGCCGCGCAGACCTTGACCTCCAGCCTCGCCACGCTCTTCTCGGGCATCGCCGCCGCGTCGGCGATCACGACCGGGACGAGCAGCAGCGGCGGCACCTCGACCAGCGGCAGCGTCTTCACCGGGGACAGCAGCGTCCGGCTGCTGAAGGACTCCCTCCTGTCCGCCGCCTCCGGGGCCGTGGACGGGCGATCGCCGTCCGCCATCGGCATCGTGCTCACGAAGGACGGGACGGTCTCCTTCGACCAGTCGAAGTTCGCCGCCGCCATGGCGAGCGACCCGACCGGGACGACCGCGATGTTCCAGAAGATCGCGGGCAGAGTCGCGACCGCCGCCGACGCCGCGTCGAACCAGTACACGGGCACGCTGACGAAGAAGATCACGTCGCAGCAGAGCACCGAGGCGACGATGACGAAGGACGTCAGCGACTGGGACACGCGGCTCGCGGTGATCCAGGCGCAGTACACGAAGCAGTTCAACGCGCTGGAGACCGCCCTGAACAGCCTGAGCTCGCAGAGCTCGTACCTCACCAGCCAGATCAACGGGCTGACGACCAACTACCAGAACAAGTAGCGCCACATGCCGAACAACCTCGCCGCCGCCCGCTCCCTCTACAACCGCGACTCCGTGCTGAACGCCTCGCCGGCGAAGCTGCTCGTGATGCTGTACGACCGCATGCTGCTGGACCTGGCCCGCGCCGAGACCGCGCAGCTGACCGAGGACTGGTCGACCGCCTCCGCGCAGCTGATGCACGCGCAGGAGATCGTGGGCGAGCTGATGAACAGCCTGCGACCCGACACGTGGGACGGGGGGCCCGGCCTGATGGCGATCTACACGTACGTGCTGAACGGCATGGTGCGCGCCAACACCGGGCGCGACGTCACGAAGACCCGCGAGTGCATCCACCTGCTCGAGCCGCTGCGACTCGCGTGGCACGAGGCGGCGCTCAAGGTGTCCATGCACGAGGCGGCCCTGCGCCGGGACGCGGTCGGCTGATGGCCTGGGATCCCTGGGGCCCCGTGCTCGACGACCTGGAGACGCGCGTCGTCGCCGCGGAGACCGGCGACCTGTCGGCGCTGGAGGGGTGGGACCCGCCCACCTCCGTCCGCCCGATGGACGACGAGGAGCTGCACCGCGCGAACGGCATCCTGGGCCGCCAGCGGTCGCTGCTGAGCCGGCTTCGCGCCGAGCGCGAGGAGGTCGCGCGCTCGCTGGCGGCGACCCGCCGGCCGAATCCGCGCCGCGCGCTGTCCTCGGCCCCGGTGTACATCGACCGCCTGGGCTGACCCGCTCGCCCGACCGGCGGCAGGGGTGCCGGTGAGTCGCCATCGGCTGCCGCTCCGGACGCGCAAGATCGATATCGAGTGGCACGTCACCTGACAGCACACACCCCCCGGGTGGTGAGTTGCCACCGGATGCCGCTTCGGACGCGCGAATCCGGCATCGAGTGCCAAGTCACCCGCCCGTCCGGACGCTTGAGTCGGTGAGTCGCCACCGGATGCCGTTCTGAGCGCGCGAGTTCGGCGTCGAGCGGCAAGTCACCTGGTTGCGGGGTGCGGTGTCACCCAGATGGGGGCGCGTCGCTTCGACCATCGGTTGAGGGTTGCGCATAGCGTCACTCCATCGAGCACGGATCGCTCGAGTTGTTCAGGCCACGGATCGGCCGCACCCCGCTTTCCTCCTTGACGAAAAGGGAAATGCGCCGTGTTCGATTCGGTGTCCATGAACGCGCTCTCCAGCGCGCTCGACGGCCTGGCCCTGCGCCAGCGCACGATCGCGCAGAACATCGCGAACGTGAACACGCCGAACTACCACGCCAAGGTGGTGTCGTTCGAGCAGCAGCTGGCGCAGTCCGTGCAGGCCGGCAGCGGGGTCGCGGGATCCACGACGACGACGTCCGACGCGCCGACGCGGCAGGACGGCAACAACGTCAGCCTGGACAGCGAGACCCTGAACAACATCGAGACGGTGCTGCGGTACCAGTTCGCGACCCGAGCGGTGAACCTGGACTTCGACCTGACGCGCTCCGCGATGCGGACCGCCTGATGGACGCGATCGGCATCGCCGCTTCGGCGCTGAACACCCACCAGGCGTGGCTGAACGCGATCTCGAACAACATCGCGAACGTCAACACCGCGAAGCCCACCAGCGGCAGCGCGTTCCAGGCCGAGTACATCGAGGCGCAGGAGCAGGCCGGCAACCAGGGCGTGGGCGTCGCGGGCGTGGCCCACGGCAGCGCCGAGGGCAAGCTGGTCTACGACCCGTCGAACGCGGTCGCCGACAAGGACGGCTACGTCCGCATGCCCGACATCGACCTGGGCGGGCAGATGTCGTCGATGATCATGGCCCAGCGCGGCTACCAGGCGAACGCCGCGGTCGTCGACCGCGCGAAGACCACCTACGAGGCCGCGCTGCAGATCGGCAGGTCGTGATGACCGTCTCCCCGATCAGCGGGCTCTCGGGCCTCTCCGGCCTGACCCTGCCCACGGCGCCGACCGTCGGCGGCACCTCCGGCGCCGGCTTCGGCAACGTCCTGACCAGCGCCGTGCAGAACCTGTCCGACCAGCAGAGCTCCGCCGACTCGCTGGCCGTGAAGGCGGTCACCGGTGACCTCACCGACATCCACCAGGCGACCCTGGCCGCGACGCGCGCCCAGGTGACCATGGAGCTCGTCAGCGCCGTGCGCAACAAGGGCGTCGAGGCCTTCAACGAGATCATGAGGATGCAGGCGTGAAGCGCCTGAACGGCGCGGGCACCCGCGCCCTCGCGACGGTCCGCGAGTTCACGATCGCGCAGCGCACGATCGCGATCATCGGCGTGGCCGTGCTGCTCCTGGGCGGCTTCGCGCTCGCGAACCAGGTGTCGAAGCCCACCTACTCGCCGCTGTACTCCAACCTGCCCGCCTCCGACGCCAGCGCGGTGGTCGCGCAGCTGACGAAGGACAAGGTGCCATACCAGCTGGCCGACGGCGGCAACACGATCCTGGTGCCGGCCGGCAACGTGGACGCGGAGCGTCTGGCGACCGCCAGCCTGCTGTCCAGCGGCACCGGCGGCTACTCCCTGCTGGACGACATGGGCGTCACCGCCAGCCAGTTCCAGCAGGACGTCACCTACAAGCGCGCCATCGAGGGCGAGCTGGCCAAGACGATCGGCTCGATCGAGGGCGTCTCCGGCGCCAGCGTGCAGCTGGCGATCCCGCAGCAGACGGTCTTCTCCGACGAGAAGCAGTCGCCGACGGCCTCCGTGTTCGTGAACGCCGTGCAGCCGCTGACCAGCGACCAGGTCACCGCGATCGTCAGCCTGGTGTCGGCCGCCTACCCGGGGCTGACCGCCGCGAACGTCTCCGTGGTCGACCAGAAGGGCGACACCCTGTCGGCCGTCGGCGGCGGAGCCACCGGCAGCTCGTCGGCGCAGGCCGGCACCTACGAGGCCGCCACCCGCGCCGCGGTGCAGACGATGCTCGACAAGGTGCTCGGGCCGGGCAACGCCACCGTGACGGTCGCGGCGGACGTCAGCCGCTCCTCCGGCACGAAGAAGAGCCAGACCTACTCCACGCCCAGCCAGGCGCCCGTGATCAGCGAGAGCACGAACGACCAGAGCTACAGCGGCAGCGGTGCGAGCGGCGCGGCCGCCAGCGGCGTGCTCGGCAACGACACCACCAGCGACAGCAGCCAGAACGGTGCGGGGAACACGACCACCGGGTCGGGCGCCGGGACCGGCAGCGGCAACGGCGCCTACAAGTCGTCGCAGGGTGTGAAGAACAACGCGGTCGACACCACGACGACCGAGGAGACCATCGTCCCCGGCACGTTGAACCGGCAGACGATCGCGGTCGCGGTGAACTCCGCGGTCGCCGGCCAGGCCTCGCAGACCGTCATCAAGGACCTCGTCACGCAGGCCGCCGGGGTCGACCTCACCCGTGGTGACGCGGTCACCGTGCAGTACGTGACGTTCTCCAACGCCGCCGCCAAGCAGGCCGCGGCCGCGCTGAAGCAGTCGCAGGCGGATGCGAGCAGCGCGCAGATGATGCAGCTGATCGCCACCGCCATCCAGGTGGTCGGCGGGCTGGTCTTCTTCGTGCTGGTCGTCGGCCTGCTGAAGAAGCTGTTCAAGCGTCAGGAGCCGCAGGCGGTCGACGGCGGCGTGCTGGGCGTGGTGCCCGGCGGCGTGCCCGGCGCCCCCGCCTTCGCCGGCGCCGCGGCGCCCGGTCAGCTCGGCGGCTACGCAGGCGCCCCCGCCTCGTTCGGCCTGCCCTCCTCCGCCGCGCCCACGCAGGTGCTGGCGGCCCCCGGCCCCGACCCGGTCTACGCGCAGATGCAGGCCGACGTCGACGCGCTGGCC
>JAKONM010000315.1 GCA_022701925.1 Microbacteriaceae bacterium | reverse complement strand
GCTCTCGGGCCGCGCCCGACGGCTTGGCATCCCCCTGCTCTTCGGGGTGGCGGTGCTGGGGCCGGTGCAGATCGTCGTGCTGGCCATGTGGGGCTCCGACGGCTCCTTCCCCCAGGCGCTGTCGGCGATGGGCGGCAACCCCGCCTATTGGATCCAGCACCTGTGGTTCCTGGTGGACCTGCTGCTGTTCTGCGCCCTGTTCGCGGTGATGCACTGCTCGGCGCGCGTGATGCACCTGGTCGACGCGCTCGCGGGCCTGCTGGCTCGCGCCGGCCGGACCCGCACGATGGCCGTCGCGTTCGTGGTGATCGCGGGCATGGCGACAGTCGCCTACGTCGCGTGGAACCAGCTGGGGCTGTCGCAGCGATCGGCCCAGGTGCTGTCGAGCAACGTCTTCTTCTACGCCGTGTTCTTCTTCGCGGGAGTGGTCTTCGGGCGCTGGAGGGGAGGCGTCGCGTACCTGTCGAACCGGCCCGGGCGGCGTCTGGTGATCGTGACGACGGGGGTGATGGCAATCGCCGTGGTGACGGCTCTGGGGCGGCAGAACCTGCAGGGGCCGGAGTCGCCGCTGCTGGCGCTGATCGCAGTGGTCTCGGCGTCACTGGCCGGCGTCCTGGCCGCGCGGTTGCTGTTCGGGCTGTTCGGCGCCCACCTGGACCAGGATCGGCCTGCGGTGCGTTGGCTGGTCGACTCCGCACTGGTCGTGTACCTGGTGCATCAGCCCATCGTGATCGCGCTGGCCCTGGGCGCCATCGCGCTGCGAATCGATCCCGTGCTGGCCTTCCTGCTGGTGACGGTGTCGGCCGTGGTGCTGAGTCTGGTCGTCTACGAGGGGGTCTCCCGCGTGCGGGTGCTGCGCCTGCTGCTGATGGGGGAGTCCAGGCCGGTGACGAACCTCTCGTCGCTCCTGAGCCGCGCATAGCCGCCGTCAGGGGCGGCTCAGGCACCGGGAGGCGCTGCTTCCGGGGGTGGACCCGCACTGCTGGTCGCCGATCGGACTGATGCCCCCTTCAACCGTTCGGGGTGAAGGGCATCAGCGGGTGCTCCGCCGAGGCGCTTCAGTGTTCGGCGAACTCCGCGAGCGCCTGCGTGCCGACCCTTCTCGCCCGGCGCCGATACTTCAGGACACGCGCAAGTGCACCAGCGCGCCGAGGATCGAGTGCCAGACCCACCAGACGAAGGGCGTCGATGGGGGAGCGGTCCGCGTGCAGCGCGAACCGCAGCTCGTCCCAGCGCTCTCGGGTCGCGACGCGGGAGCGCAGCCGCGGCGTGTTCCACCGCTCCCCGGAGAAGGAGTCGATGACGTGGCGGGCACCGCCGAGGTTCCGACGGTGCAGGTCCGCCTCCGGGTATCGCGTCGGCTGCGAGTAGAGGACGGAGACGTCGGGGATGCAGACCGCACGGCCGGCCTCGATGACCCGCACCCACAGGTCGAGGTCCTCGGCCCGCTCCACGTGCCGGAACCCCCCGAGCCGCTTCGCGACGGAGGTGCGCAGCAGCACGCCGCTCGTGCTCACGAGGTTCTCCGGGAAGAAGAGGTCCTGCGGGTGCAGCTCCCTCCGCTTCCCGCCGAGGTCGCCGCGCGCCCGCCCGAAGTCGTCCACGACCGCGGAGCAAACCATGTCGACCCCGTCAGAAGCCGCGAGCAGCGCGGCCAGGTGGCCGGGACGCCACGCGTCGTCCGAGTCGAGGAAGGCGAGCCATTCCGTGGACGCCGCCTCGATGCCGCTGTTCCTGGCCTCCGCGCTGCCTTGGGGCTCCTCGTGGTGGATGACGGTCGCGCCGGTGGAACGGGCGATCTCCGCAGTCGCATCGGTGGAGCCGTCGTCGACGACGATCAGGTATCGAGCGCCGATCGACTGGGCTCGTACGGAATCGATCGCACGTTGAAGCACCTCCGCGCGATCGAGGGCGGGGATGATGACAGTGACGTCTGCGTCTGGTTGCGGGTGCATGGGGGATCGGCCAGAACCTAGTGGCGGCGGCCTGGGCAGACCAATTCAGGCAGGCGCAGGGGTGCCCCTCACGTCGCGGACGATGCGGAGTGGCCACTTGCTGGAAACATCGCTCTGCTTCACTGTCGAGGTGGTTTCCGTCGGCACGCGCCTCTACGTGCATCTCGCGCCGACCCTCGATGTCCCGTCCTACCGTCGCCGCTGGGAGTCGGGTGCAGCACCCGACGCGACCCCGTACGGCTTCCATCTGGCCGCCTCCCTCGGGTGGTCGGTGAGGTTCTCCCGAGCGAGGGTGCCGCGGCGCCGCCCCTGGCAGGGGATCCTGGGCCTCGTGGACCGCCTCACCGGAGGCGTCGACCTGTGGCACGCCTGGCGCAACCGAGCGAGTGTTCGTGGTGCCCAGATGATCTGGACGCTGACCGACGCGGAGGGTCTTGCGCTCGCGGTCCTGATGAGGATCGGTCTCCTGCCGCGCAGGCCCCTGATCGCCGGGACGGTGTGGATGCTGCACGAGTGGGATCAGCACGGCCGGGTGAAGCGGGCGGTCCTGCGGTGGTCGACCCGAGCCTGGACGGTGCTCACCGTGCACGCGGAACCCTGCCTGCAGATCGCACGGCGGGAGCTCAGGAGCGCCGATTCCCGCTTGCTCCGATTCGGGGTGTCTGATTCGGCGTTCCCGCTGCTCCCGCCTCTGGAGCGATCTGAGAGGTCCTCCGGCCCATTAGTCGTCTTCGCCATGGGCAACGACCGGACCCGTGACTGGGACGTGCTGCTCGAGGCGTTCGGCGACGACGAGCGCTTCCGCATCGATCTGGTGTGCCGGTGGTTCACCGAGGAGCGAGCGGGGCGGTACGGCAACGTTCGGCTCATCCGCGACCCGGACCTCGAGCAGATGCGCCGGCTGTACCGTGAGTCCGACTACGCGGCGATCCCGATGCGGGAGAACGCGTTCTCCGGCATCACCGTCGCCCTCGAGGCCGCGGCTCTCGGCGTGCCCGTACTGGGCAGCCGGACGGGCGGACTGCTGACCTACTTCACGGAGGACGAGATGCTGCTCAGCCCTGTGGGGGACGCGACGAGCATGCGCGAGGCGGTGCTCGGCCAGGGGCGCGAGGAGCGGAGGGCGATGGCCGAGCGTGCCCAGCGGCGCACCGAGGCCGGCCGCTACACGACGCAGGGGCTGGTGGAGCGATACGACCGCATCGCGTCGGAGGTGCTCGCCGAGCAGGGCTGAGGTCGGGGGTCGGGCGGGGAACAGCGGCTTCGAGCCGCATCGGACTGGGGGCGGGCGTCGTGGGGACAGGATCGAGTCGGTCCACTCGGTCGGAACTCGAGGGAGCGGCGGAGGTCGTCTCCGTGGAGGGGGGCCGCATCGGCCGCCGGGCGGCCTACTCGACGATCGCTTTGACGGCGGGCCAGCTGGCGTCGATGGTGCTCGCCTTCGTCGCGGTGAAGCTGATCACCAACGGCTACGGGCTCGAGTCCTACGGGATCTACTCGACGGCCATGGCCTTCACGGCGATCTTCGCGCTGCTCGCGGACTTCGGCGTCAACGCGGTCACCTCCCGCGAGGTGGCGCGGCGGCCGACCGAGGCGGACGACATCGTCCCGCTGAGCATCGGGCTCCGCCTGGCGCTCTCCTCCGTCGTCGCGCCCCTCATCCTGGCCGGATCGTTCCTGGTCTATCCGACGAGCACGTCGACGCTGCACCTCGGCATCGGGTTGATCGTCGTCACGCTGATCTCGGACGCCGTTCGCAGCGTGCTCTACGGCTACCTCACCGCCCGAGGTCGCAATCCCTGGATCGCTGCTGCCACGGTGCTCCAGCAGGTCCTGTACGTCGGCTTCGTGGCGACGGCCGTCCTGATCCGGACCGGCATCGTCGGCGTGTTCTGCAGCTATCTGGCCGCATCCGTCCTGACCACCGTCGTCGTCGCCTTCATGCTGCGCAAGTCGGTCCGGATGCGGCCGCGGGCTTCCCTGCCGGCCTGGCGGTCCCTGTTCGGCATGGCGATCTCCATCGGAACCATCCAGGTCGTCAACCTGCTCTACTTGCGGGTCGACAGCCTGATGCTCTCGGTGCTGATCGGGCCGGGTGCGGTTGCGCTGTATGCGGTCGCCTACGCGGTGATCTCCGGGGCATCTGCCATCCCGGGCTTCCTGATGACCAGCCTCCTGCCCGGCATCGTCGGCGAGTCCGAGCAGGGCCGCGCTCGTCTGCTGACCCGTGCGTTCGGAGTCCTCGCATTCCTCGGGGCGTTGCTGGCCAGCCTCCTGATGATCGCCGCACCGGCACTCATCAGGGTCATCAGCAGCAGCGAGTTCGCCGCTGCTGCGCTGCCCCTGACGATCTTGGGCTTTGCGACGTTCTTCACCTTCGCCGGGCCCACCTTCGGGTACAGCGCAGCGATGCTCAACGTGCACCACCGGCTCGTGTGGGTCAGCATCGGAGGGCTCGTCCTCAATGTGGTTCTGAACCTGGCCCTCATTCCTGCAGCGGGGCCGGTCGGTGCGGCCACCGCGACTCTCGTCAGCGAAGCGGCGGTGTTCATCTCGACCGTGATCGTCTTCAGGGTGAAGACCGGGATCCGCGTTCGAATGCTCGGCGCCTTCATCCGCAGCGCAGCGCTGCTGATGCTGGTGGTCACGGTCGATCTCGCGCTCCGAAGGACTGTGGAACGTCTTCCGCTGCTGCTCGAGTTCGCGTCGCTGGCGGCGCTGGTTCTGCTGGCAGGGGCACTGGTGCTCGGCGTCGAGGAACTCGGCAGACGGCTCCGGCGGCGACGCGGCCGACTGGCAGTCGCGTGATTCGACGGCTCTCGGGGAGCGGATGCCCGCTCAGCCAAAGGTGGACGAAGGCCTGGATGGCGTCGCAGTCGGAAGGTCGCATCCTCGAGGCCCTGATGCGGAACCGGCAGTCCTGCTGCGGATCACCCACGCCCAGACCGAGCTGGCTGCCGAAGGAGGAAGCATGGGCATGAGGCAGACGTTGAGCTCGGCCGGGTGGGCGGTCCGCTCCCGAGGGCGGATCGTCGGATCCGGGTTCTTCATCCACCCGAGCGCCCGAGTTCGGGTCGATCCCGGCGTGGCTCTGGAGCTGGGGCGAGGCGCTCACGTCTCCGAGGGCGCGTCCCTGGTGATCAAGGCGGACACGACGATCGGTCGTGGTGTCTTCATCGGGCGCAACGCGACCATCGTGGCGTTCTCGAGCTTGTCGATCGGCGCCGGAACGCTGATCGCGGAGAACGTGTCGATCCACACCGAGAACCACCGCGGACGGACGTTGTCCGAGTTCACCTCGGCGCCGGTCTCCATCGGCGAGCGGTGCTGGCTGTGCGCTGGAGTCGTGGTCACCCGGGGTGCCGTGATCGGCGATGAGACCGTCGTCGGTGCGAACTCGGTCGTGACGGGGTCGCTCGTCGGCGGGATGGTCGCCGCGGGTGCGCCGGCTCGGGTGATCAGGCCGCGGACAGACCTGTGAGCGACGCAGCAGCGGAGCGCGGCCCGCTCCCCGGAGTGGACGGACGACGCACGTGGAACTGAACCCCGAGATCGGCTCGGTCGCCGTGGTGGTGCTGACCTGGAACAGCGCGGACACCATCGAGCGGTGCCTCGAGTCCGTGCTGCGGTCCGACGAGCCCGCGACCCTGGTGGTCGTGGACAACGGGTCCACCGACGGCACGCAGGATCTGGTGCGCACGCGCTTCCCGGATGCGCACCTCATCGAGACGGGGGAGAACCTGGGCTACGCCGGCGGCAACAACGTCGCGCTGCGCTCCGAGCTCGTCGCCGGGCACGACTACGCCCTCGTCCTCAACCCCGACGCCTACCTGGACCCCGCGGCCGTCCGCATCCTCCGATCACGGATGGACGTCGCGACGACGGTGGGCGCCTCCAGCCCGATCATCTACTACTCGGGGTCGGACGTCGTCTGGTACGGCGGAGGGGACATCCGCTGGACCGACGGTGCGACCATGCAGCACCATCAGGACCGGCGCGTGCCGGACCTGCCGAAGCACCCGAGGCCGACGGGCAGGGTGAACGGCTGCGCCCTGATGCTGCGGATGACCGCGTACCGGGAGGTCGGCGGCTTCGACGAGCAGTACTTCCTGTACTACGAGGAGGCGGACCTCTCCGTGCGTCTCGTCGAGCGCGGCTGGCACCTGGAGCTCGTGCCGTCCGCCGTGTGCTGGCACGCCAACTCCACCTCGACCGGCGGCGCGGCCGGGCGGGTGTACCAGTACTACATGACCCGAGGGCGCCTGCGGTTCCTCGACGAGCACGCCGCCGGGCGTGCGTCGAAATCCGCGGTCGCGTGGCTGATGGGCTACGAGCTGTGGTGGATCGCGAGGACGATCGGACCTCGAGCCGCCGCGCGGTCGGCCCGCATGCGGGTCCGCGCCGTGCGCGACTTCCAGCGGAAGCGGTTCGGGCGCGCCTCGCTCTGACTCCTCGGGAGACGTGTCGTCGGCTGCTCGTCAAGACCCCTGCCCGGGAGAGTGCGGGCAGCCGAAACGAGCAGGTCACCTCCCCGTAACCCGATCTCTGACAGACTGGTGACACCTGTTCGGGAGGGGCTGAACGGGTGTCACGCGTGGGTGCGCGTGCTCTCCATGACGCCTGCGGGGGTGCCGGGATTCATGTCTGTCGTGCGCGTTGAAGAAGCAGTGGATCGGGTCGCGATCGGGAAGATCGTCTGCGATCCCGTCGACTACGAGCAGGCGGTGGAGCGGATCCGGGGCTTCGTCCGCTCCGAGCGGCCGCACCTGGTGCTGACGCCGAACCTGACGCAGTTGCGGCAGGCCAGCCGCATGCCGGAGGTCGCCTCGGCCTACCGGTCCGCCAGCATGTCGACCCCGGACGGGTGGCCGATCGCAGCGCTCGTCGGTCGTCTCGCGCGGCGGCGCGGTCAGCGCCGCGTCACCGGCTCCGACCTGACCCCGCTGCTGTGCAGGGAGCAGTTCAGGATCGGGCTGATCGGCGGGCGCGGCGACTCGGCCATCCGGGCCGCCGAGCGCCTGCGCGGCGTGAACCGGGACCTCGACGTCGCGCTCATCGAGCTGGCGCGACCCGAGGAGGTCGACGGACCGGCATCGCGGGAGGCCCTGCTGCAGCGGATCGTCGACGCCGACCTCGACCTGATCTTCCTGGGCGTCGGGGTGCCGAAGCAGGAGCGGCTGGCGCTCGAGCTGATGCCGCGGCTGGACCACGGCGTCGTGCTGTGCGTCGGAGCGACCATCGACTTCCTCGCCGGCGCCGTGCGCCGCAGCCCCATGTGGGTCCAGAACGCGAACCTCGAGTGGGCCTACCGGATCGCCCTGGAGCCGCGCCGGCTCGTCGGGCGCTACGCCGTCGCGCTGCCCTACTTCCTGTGGGAGGCGACGCGGTCGATGCTGCGGGCGCAGGTCGGACGCAGGCGCGCCTGGGCGGCGGATGCGTGACGCCGTCCGGTCGGCGGTGAGCCCGGACGGATCGCGGTCATCGCCGCGAGGCGATCGGTCGAGCGGGATTGCCGCCGACCACAGTCCACGGAGGCACGTCCTTCGTGACCACGGAGCCAGCGCCCACGATGCTGCCCCGGCCGATCACACGACCGGGCAGGATCGTCGTGTTCGCGCCGATCCACACGTCGTCCTCGATGGTCACCCGCAGATCGGGCAGGAAGCCCTGGTCGGCCATCGGTCGGTCGACGGAGGCCGTCTCGTGGCGGCTGGCGAGGATGGTGCACCGCGGGCCCATCATCACGTCCGACCCGATCGTGACGGGACCGATCAGCAGGCAGTCCAGACCGATCGCCGATCGGTCGCCCAGCTCGATGCCGTGGCCCGAGCCGAACCAGGCGCCGCGTTCGACGTTCACGTCCTGGCCGCACCGGTCCAGCATCCGCTGGGCCAGTCCGCCGCGGACCCGGCGTGCGATGGCCCCGCCCGGTCGGGGCGACCACGGCAGGTGGCGCGCGAGCAGCCAGTAGGCGAGGGCTGCCGGGGTGCGCGTGAACGCCCGCGAGATGCGCATCGTCGACCCCTGTCCGCTGCTCGGTCCTCGAAGCGTAGGGGCTGCGCCGCGACCATTGCACGACGACGACCCGTGCGCGCCGTTCCGGTGCGGATCGGGCGACGACCAGGAGGAAGCCCGGCATGACCGCATCGGACGTCACCGTGATCATCCCCGCGCGCAACCGTGCTCACGTGCTGCGCGCCGCCGTCGACTCGGTGCTCGCGCAGACCGCTCCGCCGGCGGAGATCATCGTCATCGACGACGCGTCGACGGACGACACCGCGGCGGTCGCCGAGGGCCTTCCGGTGCGACTGATCCGGCACGTGGAGGCGAAGGGGTCGGGCATGGCGCGCAACGCGGGCATCGACGGCGCGACGACCGGTCTCGTCGCCTTCCTGGACTCGGACGACGAGTGGCTGCCGGATCACCTCGCCTACACCGTGCCCCAGGTCGACGGGCACGTCCTGGTCACCAGCCCGGTGATCGACACCTTCGGCCGTCTGCGGGGGAACACCGGCGGGCGCCGCTCGACGGTGCGGCACGACTCGCTGTTCTTCCCGGAGAACGTCGTCTGCACGAGCACCGTCATCGCCCGGCGGGACGCCCTCATCGCCGCGGGCGGCTTCAGCGACCTGCCCCGGGCGCAGGACCTCGACACCTGGATCCGGCTGCTGGAGCATGGCAGCGGGATCGCGCTGCCCCGTCCGACCGCGCGCTACGCGGTGTCCGAGGTGTACCAGGAGCCCGACCTGCGCCGCCGCAGCCTGGCCGGCGCCGAGGTCGTGCGCTCGCAGTACGACGACGCCCCGTGGATGACCAAGCGCCTGCAGGACCGCATCCGCACCGTGCGGGCCTGGGACGACCTGCGTCACGCGCAGCGGCACCGCGATCTTCGTCAGGTGCTCCGGAGCGCCCGGACGCTGGCCGCGCACGGGTCGACGCCCTCCGCGCTCGCGGAGCTGCTGTCCCACCGTCGCCGGGCCCGCCGCCGCAGTGCGACCATGGACGCACCGTGAGCAGTCCCCGCCTCTCCGTCCTCGCATCGCCCAGCGACACGGGCGCGGGCGGCAACCCCTACATCGACCTGCTGTACGGCGGTCTTCGGGAGCAGGGCGTCGAGGTCCGCTCGTTCGACCGCCGCGGCCTGCTCGGTCGGCCCGACGTGGTGCACGTGCACTGGCCGTCCGCACTGGTGCGCTGGGACTCCGGCCCGCAGGCGGCCGCCGACGTGGTGAAGGTGCTCGGCGGCCTGCTCGTCGCGCGGCTGCGCGGTTCGCGGCTGGTCTGGACGGGGCACGACCTCGCGCCGCACGAGATGGCGCGTCCTCGCCTCCACGCCTTCTACTTCCGCTGCTTCCTGCAGCTGGTGGATCTGTGGATCTCGCTGACGCCGGAGGCCGCTCGACTGCTGGTGCAGCGGTACCCGCGGCTGCGGCGGAAGCCGATGCGAGTCGTCGCGCACGGCACCTACGGCGACTCCTACGGCACGAAGCCCTCGCGCGACGAGGCGGATCGTCGGCTCGGCGTCCATGGTGCCGCAGGCATGCGCTTCCTGCTGCTCGGCCAGCTGCGGCCCTACAAGAACGCGGAGTCGCTGATCGGTGACTTCCTGCGTCTTGCAGGGCCCGAGGATCGGCTGCTGGTGGCCGGCGAGGTGCGCGGCGACACCGGGCTGGCGGACCGGCTGCGCAGCGCTGCCGGCGGCGATCGCCGTGTCGTGCTGCGTCTCGGCCGGGTGCCCGAGGACGAGGTCGCCCTGTGGCACGCCTCTGCCGACGTCGTCGTGCTGCCCTACGACACCCGCAGCGCCCTCAACTCCGGCGCGGTCATGCTGGCGCTCGCGCTGACCACCCCGGTCGTCGCCGTGGACTCGACCATCAACCGCGAGCTGCAGCGCCGGGTCGGGGAGCGCTGGGTGCGGCTGTTCAGCGGTGGGACCGAGCAGGCGCTCGAGGTCGCTCGACGGCTGGCCGGTGAGATCCCGTCGGGCGGCCCGGACCTGTCGGAGTTCGCGTGGGAGGGGGTCGTCAGCGGCACGCTCGACGCCTACCGCTCGGTCGCGGTCCGGTGAAGGGCGTCGACCGGCGGAGGGCCGGGTCGCGAGCCGTCGCGATCGCGTCGTCGGCGACCCTGCTGCTGGGCCTCGCCGCCTGCTCGCCGGCGGCTCCGGAGAGGTCGTTCGCCCCGTCCCTCAGCCCGTCCGCCGCGCCCTCCCCGACGGCATCCTCGCCGTCCGTCGGGGCGGCGGCGGAGGCCTATCCGTTCGGTCCCCACACCTTCTGGCGCAGCACGCTGGAAGGCGCTCCGATCGCCGCGGACTCCCAGGCGATGGTGGACTACCTGGTCGCCTCCATCACCGACCGGTACAACGGCGTGGCCGCGTTCAACGCCCACCAGTACAACAGCCCGCTCTACACCGTCGCGGCGGACGCCCCGACGGTCGACGTGCGCTTCGACGACTGCCAGGGCAAGGGCTACCTGCCGGACGGGCTCATGGAGGAGGGCGGCCAGTTCACCGCGGTGCCCATGCCCCCTGACGCGGTCCCGGCCACCGGCACCGACGGCGAGGTCTCGATCTGGTCGCCGTCCTCGGATCAGATCTGGGAGTTCTGGAAGGCGCAGAAGGCGCCCGACGGCACCTGGAGCGCCTGCTGGGGCGGCCGCATCGACGACGTCTCGACCGGCGACGGTCGATTCCCCGACCACTTCGGCGCGACGGCGACCGGCCTGCCCAATGCGGGAGGCGTCGTGCGGTTCGGCGAGATCCAGCAGGGGCGCATCGACCATGCGATCTCGATCGTCATCCCGAACCCCGCCGTCTCCACCGACTTCAGCTGGCCGGCGCAGCGCAGCGACGGGGTGGACTCGAACCCCGCCGCGCTGCCGGAGGGGAGCCGCCTCCGGCTCGACCCGTCGCTGGACGTGACGACGCTGGGCCTGACCCCGGCGGCGACCGTCATCGCCCGGGCGGCGCAGCAGTACGGCTTCGTCGTGGTCGACCGCGCGGGGTCGGTGTCCGTGCTCGCGGAGCAGGTCGACGCGCCGGCAGGCACCGATCCGTGGCGGCAGCTGCTCGGGGGACCCGACTACTCGGTGCTGACCGGCTTCCCCTGGTCGCGACTGCAGGTGGTGCAGAAGGACTACGGGAAGCCGGTCACGTGATCGCGGCCCGAGCCCGTCCCGGCAGAGGAGGACGTCGGCATGAGCGCTGATGCGACGGTGATCATCCCGGCCCACGACGAGGCCGCGCCCCTCGGGCGCCTGCTCGCCGGCATCGCTCCGGCGCTCGACCGGCTGGACGTGGTGGTGGTCGCGAACGGCTGCACGGACGCGACGGCCGACGTCGCCCGGGCGGCCGGTGCGGTTCGCGTGCTCGAGCTGGATCAGGCCTCGAAGCGGGCGGCCATGAACGCCGGTGACGCCGCGGCCCGCCACCCGGTCCGCATCTACCTCGACGCGGACGTCACGATGACGCCTGCGACGCTGCTGGCCCTGGCGGCCCTGCTGCAGCGGGACGACGCCGTCGTCGCGAGCCCGGCGGTCCGGATCGAGCAGCGCGGATCGTCGCTGCCGGCGAGGGCCTACCAGCAGGTGTGGGCGCTCACCGACTACCGCTTGCAGGAGCACACGGGCTCCGGGGTCTTCGGGCTCAGCGCTGCCGGGCGCGCCCGGTTCGGGGAGTTCCCCGACGTCATCGCGGACGACCTGTTCGTGCGCATGCTGTTCGTCCCGGAGGAGCGCGTGGTGTCGCCGGGGGAGCCCTTCACCGTCTTCGCACCCCGCACCCTCCGAGCCCAGGTCGGGCGCCTGCGGCGCACGATGGCCGGGGAGCTGCAGCTGGCGGAGCGCTTCCCCGACCTCGAGCGCGCACCGGGAGCACGTCGTCGACTGATCGGGCGGGTCGCTCGCCGCCCGTGGGTGTGGCCGTCCTTCGTCGTCTACGCCGCCGCCTACGCCGCGGGACGCTCCGCCGCCCGGCAGAAGCTGGCGTCGGGCCAGACCGGCGTGTGGGAGCGGGACCTCAGCTCCCGCTGACGCCTTCCGCCGCTCCGTCGAACAGCAGGTCCCGCAGGGCGCGCGCGTTGGGTTCGGCGCGGTGCTGCTCGAGCACCGCCCGGCGGCCGGCCGCGCCGAGCGCGCTCCGCCGAGCGCGGTCGCCCACGAGGGAGCGCAGCGCGTCGACGAGGGCCCGACGGTCGCCCGGCTGGATCAGGATCCCGTTCTGCGGGGTCACCAGCTCGGGGATGCCCGCGACGGCGGTGCTGACGACCGGCAGCTCGGTGAGCATCGCCTCCATCAGCACCACGGGGATGCCCTCCGCATCGCTCGGCAGGCAGAAGACGTCGGCTCGCCGGTAGAGGGCCGGCAGGTCGTGCTGCCCCACGGGGCCGAGCAGCTCGACCGCGTCGGCGAGCCCCTCCTCGTCGATGCGACCGCGCAGGGAGGCGTGCAGCGGGCCGGCGCCGGCGACGACCGCGCGGACGTCCTCCCCGGACCGTCGCAGATCGGCCACCGCGTCCAGCAGCAGGCCGGGCGCCTTCTCCGGGACGAGGCGCCCGACGAAGAGCACCGTGCACGGGCCGGCCGGCCGCAGCTCGCGCTCGCGTGCCGCAGGGGCGAAGCGATCCTCCGGCGCACTCATCCGCACGATGCCGAAGCGCTCCGCACCGACCGACGGCGCGACCGACCGTGCGGTCCGCACGGCGTACTCGCTGATGCAGGCGACGGCCGCCGCATCCTCGAGCTTCGCCTGGAGGTCGTGGCCCGGGGCGTCGAGGAACTCCGTCGGGCCGTGCAGCCCCAGCGTCCACCGCCATCCCGAGCGGCGGTGCATCCGTCGGGCGAGCAGCACCGCGAGCCGGGCGACGTCCGCCGCGTTGTTGGCGTGGTGCACGTGGATGCGCCGGGCCGTGCCCTCGCGCTCGAGCAGCCGCACCAGTCGGACCGCCTCCACCAGGTAGAAGAGCTGCCACACCTTCGCGCGCGCCCCGGGCGGCCCCAGGCGCAGCGCGGAGAGACCGGTCCGCACCAGTGCGACGGGCGCCCGCCTCAGCACCTGCAGCAGGTCCGCGACGTAGACCCGGACCGGCTGCCCCTGCAGCACGGTCGTGCGGGCGACCTCAGCCACGGTCGACGGCGGGAACGGCGCGTCCGGCTCGGGAGGGCGTACCGAGTACGTCGAGACCGGCACGCCGAGCGCCCGGAGCGCCTGCACCTCCCGCTCGATGAACGTGTGGGAGAGCGCAGGGTACTGGCTGACGAGGTAGGCGACCCCGTCACTCATAGAAGACCGCCGTCGAACGGAACCGGTTGCTCTGCCGCCAGTCCCAGGGCACGGGCACCGCCTCGCGGCCCATGGCGGCGATCCCGCCCACGAGGAACAGCAGGTACTGCGGCTGGGAGTAGTTCACCGGCCCGAAGTTCGCGACGACGATCCAGCAGATCGCGAAGCACAGCAGCACGAAGCGCCAAGCGCCGAAGCCGGGTCGGTGCCGCTGCGCGATGGGCACGACGACCACCGCGATCACCGAGGCGAGCCACAGCGACGCGCCCAGCACGCCCAGCTCGGCGAAGTGCGCGAGGAAGACGTTGTGGGGGATGAGGCTGCCGGACACCGCGGTGACCGGGTAGTCGGCGCCGAGGCGAATGAACTCCGACATCCGGTGCCCCGCCTGGTCCCAGCCGACACCGAAGAGCGGGTTGTGGATCGCCATGGAGGCCGCGGCCTGGTTGACGTTCTGCCGGTCCCAGAGGGGGCTCTGGTCCTCGCTGCGGTCGGTGGCGGCACCCAGGTAGTCGGGGAACACCGCCAGGAACAGGAGCGCTGCGGCCACGAGTCCCGCGACCACGAGGGGGAGGCGCCGTCGCAGCTCCGGCAGGAGCAGGACGGCGACGGCGACGATCAGCACTGCGGCCAGCCAGATCGCTCGGGTGAGGGTCAGGGCGACCCCGATGCTGCACATCGCCACGGAGACGAGGCCGACGACGCGCCAGCGTGCTGAAGA
>JAKONM010000303.1 GCA_022701925.1 Microbacteriaceae bacterium | reverse complement strand
CGAGCAGACGCGACACGCCCCAGCAGGCGGGCTTCGTACCAGCAGTAGTCCAAGCCCTCCGGGACATCCACGACGAGCGTGATCCGGCGGCCGGGGCCGTTCCGTCGGAGGGACACCTCGCCCACTGCGACCCCGCGGGTCCGATCGAGCCGCAGATGGGGCAGACCGCCTCGTGGCGCATCGTGCAGCAGGGACGCTCCGTCGATCACCACATCGTCGAGGGTCACCCGAGTGCTGTCCGGCCAGCAGTCCGGATCGATCGGGTCGGCGGCGCTTCCACGGGCGGACGGATGCAGGGCGGTCAAGGTCACCACCCCGGTCTAGCCCCGCTCAGCGCCGACGACCGGCGCGTCTACGAACTCTTCACGCGAGGTGGATGCATCCTTGCGAGCTCTTTACGCGCGCCTTCCGCAGCAGCCCCGCCCACGGGCAGGGTGCTGATGTCCGCATCGGTGACGGGTCCGGTCAGCTGCGGGTCGACCGTCGGATCGGGAGGCTGCGGTCGAGCTCGGACTCCACCGCGTCGAGGGTGTCGGCCGGTGCGAGTCGCGCCCGTCGGTCCGCCTCGAGACATGACCTCCTCCTCCAGCCGCGCGCCGTCGCACGCACAGCGTCCGGAGACCCCTGATCAGGCCGCCGCCGCGCGTCGAGCGATGAAGACGAGTTCCTCACCCGGTCGGTCGGGCGCAGCGCGGAGGTCGACTGCCGAGAACCCGGCGGCTGCGAGATCGGCACGGACCTCCTCGGTGCTCGGGAACCTGATCGTCGAGTCCGAGACCAGGGTCGCGCCGTCGGCCTCGAAGGTCCAGGTCCAGCGGAAGCGCACCAGCGGGAGGTCGACTGCGACCACCTCGGCCCACGTCTCGACGGTGCCGACCTCTCCGGCGTCGACCTCGCGGTGCGTGCTCGCGCGGGTCCAGCCCTCCCAGGCCCGTGCGTCGGGATCGCGGGTCTCGAACACCAGGTGCCCGCCGGGGACGAGTGCCCGGCGGGCACCTGCGAGCAGGTCGTGCCATCGGTGGTCCTCGGTGATCTGCTGAGCCGTGTTGCCGGTCATCAGCACGAGATCGCGGTCGGTGCCGTGGAACGCGTCCACCGAGCCGAGGATCCAGGTCACTCGGCCGGCACCCGCCTTGGCGCGAGCGACCTGAAGGGACGCGGCCGCGGGATCCACGCCGACGACCTCGAGACCGTGCGCCGCGAGCAGCAGCGGGAGCGTTCCCGTTCCGCACCCGACGTCCAGCACCCGCCTCGCCCCGAGCCGTTCGGCGATCGCGAGGTAGGCGGACAGGTCCCGCCGATCGCCGTCGAGCACGTCGTAGACACCGGCGAGTCGTGGGTCGTTGAACTCCTCGTCGGCCATGGGGGGGAGACCGTAGCGAGCAGGCCGTCGCGGGTGGTGAAGACGAGCACCACCCGACGAGCAGTGCGATGCCGGCGCCCGTGCCGCCGATCAGCGCCGGGAGCCCGTTCAGCAGGCTCCACCCGCCGCTATTGGCCAACCACCGCAGGACGCGGCGACCGCCGGTGCCGACGTCGACGGGTCCGAGCAGGACGATCGCTCCGCGGTGGCCGCTCGTCGACCCGCCCGTCCTCGGCTCACCAGTGCGCCGGGAAGGCGCTCCTGCGACCGACGATCGTGAGGACGAATGCGACGACGCCGAGCGTCACCATCGTGACCGGCAGGACGAACCCGCCGAAGCCCTGCAGCAGCAGTCCGCCCAAGATCCCCGCAGCGAAGATCGCGACGTTGAAGGCGACCGGCAGGAACGCGCTCGCGACGTCGGCGTTCTCGCCCGCGGCCGCCGTGAGCGCGGTCTGCAGCTGAGTGGACGAGCCGCCGAAGCCGAGCCCCCACAGCACCGCTGCGGCCAGCACGGCGGCGGGGGAGGACGAGGCGGTGAGCAGCACGACGGCCGCCACGATGAAGACCGCGACGCTGCCGTGCAGCAGGAGACGGGGGTGGCGATCGATGACGGCTCCGGTGATCGCGACGCCGGCGACGGACGCGACGCCGTAGACGAGCAGCATCACGTCGACCCGGATCCCGTTGCCGGCGGCCCGCAGGAAGGGCTCGATGTAGGTGTAGATCGTGTTGTGCGCCAGCATCCAGGCCGCGATCACGGCCAGCACGACGGCGATGCCCGGGATGCGGACGACGCGTTGCAGCGGCAGGCGGGTCTCCGCGGGCTGCCCCTCGGCGTCCGGCACGACGAGCACGATCAGCACCAGGACGATCAGGCCGATCGCGCTGAGGCCGCCGAACGACCAGCGCCAGCCGAACACGGAACCGAGCGCGGAGCCGAGCGGGGTGCCGAACGCGAACCCCAGCGGGGCGCCGACCGAGACGACGGCGAGCGAGAGGCCGGCTCGCCCGGGCGGGCTGACCTTCCGCGCGTAGGCGGCGAACATCCCCCAGATGATCCCGGAGGCGGCGCCGGCGACGACCCGGGACGCGAGCGACAGGGCGACGGCTCCCGACACCGCGGTGACCGCGTTGGCCAGCACCAGCGCGGTGATCGCGGCGAGCAGCAGCGGCTTGCGGCGCATCCCGCGGGTCAGGGCGATCGCGGGGACGGTGACGACGATGGTGCCGAGGGCGTAGGCGCTGATCAGCAGGCCGACGGTGCTCTCGCTGGTGCGCAGCCCGCCGGCGATGGCGGAGAGGAGGCCGGCCGGCATCGTCTCCATCGTCACGAGCACGAAGCCCATCGCCGTGAGCAGGATCAGGCTGAGCCACGGCATCCGCTGCGGCACCGCTGCGGGCCGGTCCACGAGGGTCGTGCTGTCGTCGGTCATGTCGTTCCGCCGGTCCTTCGGTCGCCATCGGAGCGGGCTCGGCGGGCGGCCACCCGCCGAGCCCCGGGGATCAGCTGAAGTAGCTGGGGCGGCGCAGGGCGTAGTGCTGCTCGAGCGCCTGCACCTCGCCGTCGGTGAGGTCGATGTCGAGCGCTGCCGCGGCGTCGGCGAGGTGGTGCTCCTTCGTCGCGCCGACGATCGGAGCGGCGACGACCGGGTTGTGCAGCACCCAGGCCAGGGCGACCTGGGCCATCGAGACGCCGCGGGCCTCCGCGATCCGCTGCACGGCGCCGACGACCGCCTCGTCCTGGTCGGTGAAGAGGGCGACGCCGGTGAAGTCGACGTCGTCCTTGCCGGTCCCGCGGCCGGTCCCGGCCTGGTTCCAGGGACGGGCGACCATCCCGGCGGCGAGCGGGCCCCAGGGGATGGCGCCGACGCCGGTGGCGTGCAGGAGGGGGAACATCTCCCGTTCCTCCTCGCGCTGCAGGAGGCTGTACTGGTCCTGCATCGAGACGTACCGCGTCCAGCCGTGCAGCTCGGCGGTGTGCTGCAGGGTCGCGAACTGCCACGCCCACATGGACGAGGCGCCGATGTAGCGCGCCTTCCCGGCCTTGACGACGTCGTGCAGCGCCTCCATGACCTCCTCCACCGGCACCTCCGGATCGAAGCGGTGGATCTGGTAGAGGTCGACGTGGTCGGTGCCGAGCCGGGTCAGGGAGGCGTCGATCTGCTGCATGATCGCCTTCCGCGACAGGCCGCGGTCGTAGCGGTTCGGCCCTGCCGGGAAGAAGACCTTGGTGGCCAGGACGATCTCCTCGCGGGACGCGTACTCGCGCATCGCGCGACCGACGATCTCCTCCGACGTGCCCTGGCTGTAGACGTTCGCGGTGTCCCAGAAGGTGATGCCGAGCTCGATCGCCTGGCGGAAGAAGGGAGCCGCGTCCTCCTCGCCGAGCGACCAGTCGAACTGCGTGCCGGGGGTGCCGAAGCTCATGCAGCCGAGGGTGATGCGGCTGACCTCGAGTCCGGACGAGCCGAGACGGGTGTACTTCATGACGATGCTCCTGAGTGGTCGAGACGGATGGTGGAGATGGAGTGCTGCTGAGCGGACGGCCGTCGGCAGGGGGAGTCGGGTGCGCCGGCGCTGAGGCGTGGGGCGGACGCGTCCTCCGAGCCGAACACCTCGCGCGCGACGTTCGCGGCGGTCATCGCCTTCGGCCAGCCGGCGTAGAAGGCGAGGTGCGTGATCGCCTCCACCAGCTCCTCCTCGCTGACGCCGTTCTCCTTCGCCCGGCCCAGGTGGAAGCGCAGCTGCTCGGCGTCGCCGCCCGCGACGAAGGCGGCGACCGTGATCAGGCTGCGGTCCCGCGCGGCGAGCCCGTCGCGGTTCCAGACGTCTTCGAACAGCACGTCGTCGGTGAGCTGCGCGAGCTCCGGGGCGATGTCGCCGATGGCGCGGCGGCCGCCGCCGACCTGCCGGGGCCCACCGGTCATCGCGCGTCCTCCGCGCCCTCGTGCGCGGCCCGGTACTGCTCGTCGGTCACCGGCTCCAGCCACCGGGTCGGGTCGCTGCCGTCCTCGTTCACGTCGAGCAGGGCGAGGTGCGCCATCAGGGTGTCCTGGGCAGCGCCGTGCCAGTGCTCCTCGCCGGGCGGTGTCCACACCGTCTCGCCGGCGCGGATGCGCACCACGCGGCCGTCACGGGTGCCGACGAAGCCGCTGCCCTCGACGCCGTGCAGGGTCTGCCCGACGTCGTGGGAGTGCCAGTTCGAGCGGGCACCGGGCGTGAACCGCACCAGTGCCGCCGTGAGGCGGGAGGGACCGGTCGGAGCGGCGATCGGGGTGACGAGGACGTCGCCCGTGAAGGTCGCGGCGGGGCCCTTCGCGGTCGGCTTGACGGGGGAGTGGTCCATGGGATCCGTTCGGGTCGCGGGCGGCTGGTCGGAGGAGGCGGGGTCGTCGGAGGGCGAGCAGCATCTCGGCCCGATCGACGGCGGGCCGAGGTCGACGGGGCATCAGCAGTCCGCGCATCCCGAGCCCCCGTGTCCGCCCCGCCGATGAGGGCGCCCGACCCACACAACTCCCGTCCGCTGCGAAGAGGCAGTCCCTGACGAGAGGTGTTCCGGCGGGGCACCGCTGACCGGACCGAGCGGATGGAGTCAGGCCCTGTCGACCACGGCCTCGGTCCCGTCTGGGAGGCCGCGGACCAGGTCGAGGTCGGCCGCGTCGAACCGGCCGACGGGGATGATGCCGGGGAAGGCGGCGACCTCGGCGTAGTAGAGGACCAGGTGCTGGGACGGGGCGTAGTAGCCGATGTCCGCCGGCTCCGCCCCGGAGGACGCGGGCGCGCCGTCGGTGCTGAGCCGTGCCGGCAGCCGGCCGAGCTTCTCCTGGCCGCTGAAGTCCTCCAGCAGCAGCCGCAGCGGCAGCAGCTCGAGCAGCTGCGTGGCCGTCGCCGTGCCGTTCAGCTCGCCGGGGAGCTGCAGCTCCCCGAGCCCGATCGTGATCGTGATCGCGGTCATCGAGCGGCGAGGGGCACGTCGGCGGCGGTCCAGGAGGCGAGCAGCTCGAGGGCGTGCGCCGTCGCCGAGGCGGGCTCGGCGGCATAGACGGTCATGGAGAGGCCGGGGTCGGAGATCATGTCGACGCTCTCGTAGGCCAGGTCGAGGTCGCCGACGACGGCGTGGTGGAACAGCTTGCTGCCGGCGCCGTGCAGGCGCACGTCCTGGCGGCCCCACCGCTGCCGGAAGTCGCTGCTGCGGGTCGAGAGCTCGCCGACGAGGTCGTGCAGCGCCTTGTCGTGCGGGTCGCGGCCCGCCTCGGTGCGGAGGATCGCGACGGCCGTGTCGGCGGCCACCTCCCAGTTCGGGTAAAACGCTCGGCCGCCCTCGTGCAGGAACGTGAACCGGACGAAGTTGGGCACCTCGCCCGGGTAGGCCTCGAACATCGACGCGTGCATCGCCCGTCCCAGGTGGTTGACCGCCAGCAGGTCCATCCGGCCGTTCCGCACGATCGCGGGGGCGTGGATGCTGTCGAGCACCCACTGCAGCGCCGGACGCGGTGTCCACTGCTTCGACGGCCGCCGCCTGGGCCGCATCCCGGCCGCGGTCCCGTCGGCGGCCTGCGCGAGGTGGAACAGGTGGGCCCGCTCGGCGTCGTCCAGCTGCAGCGCACGGGCGAGCGCGTCCAGCACGGACGCCGACACCCCGGCCAGCGATCCGCGCTCGAGCTTCGCGTAGTACTCGGGGCTGACCCCGGCGATGGCAGCGACCTCCCCGCGGCGCAGCCCCGTGACCCGGCGCACGCCGCTCACCTGGATCCCGGCCTGCTCCGGGCTGATGCGAGCCCGGCGGGAGGCGAGGAACCGGGCGGCGTCCGCGTGATCGTCCATGCCCCGACGGTAGGACGCGTCCCGCCCGCCAGGGACACCCTGGCGGTACACCTCATGCCGGGGCATTCCTCCCCGGGCCGGACCCGGGTTCGCTGGGCGGGTGCCCGCCGACGCGGGTCGAGGAGCGGAAGGGCAGCACGCCATGGCGGAAGCGGGAGAGTTCCAGGACAGGGTGGCGTTCGTCACCGGCGGCGGCAGCGGCATCGGCCGCGCGACCGCGGAGGCGTTCGCGGCGGCAGGAGCCGCCGTCGTGGTCGCCGACGTCGACGAGTCGAGCGCGGCCGAGACCGCCCGACGCATCGAGACGGCGGGCGGTTCCGCGCTGGCGGTGCGGTGCGACGTCGCCGACGCCGACGACGTGCAGGCGGCGCTGCAGGCCGCCGTCGACCGCTTCGGCGGCATCGACTTCGCGTTCAACAACGCCGGCGTCGAGCAGGCGGACTCCCCGCTCGCCGACACCGACGACGCGGTCTGGGACCGGATCATGGCCGTCGACGTGCGAGGGGTCTACCTGTGCATGAAGCACGAGATCCCGCTGCTGCAGACCCGCGGCGGGGGTGCGATCGTCAACACGTCCTCCGGCGCCGGCGTGATCGGCATCAAGGGCCAGGCCGCCTACGCCGCGGCGAAGCACGCCATCAACGGCCTCACCCGCTCGGCCGCGCTCGACTACGCCGACGCGAACATCCGCATCAACGCCGTCGCCCCCGGCATGATCGACACCGCCATGATGGCGCGCGTCTCCGGCGGCACCGACGAGGGCTACGCGCAGATCATCGCCCAGGAGCCGATCGGCCGGATGGGCGACGCCGAGGAGATCGCCTCCGCCGTGCTCTGGCTCAGCTCCCCCCAGAACGCCTTCATGATCGGCCACGTGCTGGTCATGGACGGCGGCCAGACCATCCGGTGATCGCCGTGACCGATTCGAGGCGGCGGAGCGGCCGGCCGCTCCGCACGACGCTGCTGCTCACCGCCTTCGTGCCGCTGCTCGCCCTCACCGCCTGCGCCCCCGCCGGTCCGGCACCCGCGGATCCCGCACCCGCCGCGCGTGGATCCGCGTCCGCGGCGAGCGGGTCCGCGTCCGCGGCGACGCCGGTGGGCCCGACGGCGACCGCGGCCCCGGAGGGCGGCGCGTCGACGAGGGATTCCGACTCGGTGCGGGGCACGGTGCTGCGGTTCCGCTCGGACCGCACGACGGTCGACGTGACGGTCGACGAGGACAACACCACCGTCCGCGACCTGCTCGGCCGTCTCCCGCTCACGGTGACGGCGGAGGAGTTCGCCGGGCGGGAGAAGATCGCCGCCATCCCCGACGGCCTCGAGACCGGGGGCAGCCAGGGCAGCGACCCCGAGGACGGCGACCTCATCTACTACGTGCCGTGGGGCGGCTTCGGCTTCTACTACGACGCCTCGGGGATCGGGTACTCCGACCAGACGATCCACCTGGGCACCTACGACGCGAGCCGGCAGCAGCTGGAACGCCTCGAGGGCCGGGTCACCGTCACGCGCGTGGGCTGAGGCCGGCCCGCCACCGCAGGCCGGGACCCCCGGTCGGTAGACGTCTCCGGGGCACCCTCGCGTGCGTCACTGGGCGCCGGGACTCGGAAGCCGCTCCCGCGGTGGCGCTGCCGCCGGCGCCGCCGATCCGTAGACCTCGTCGCACGCCCCGCTATGCCGACCACCACCGCAGGAAGCAGGACGCCATGAAGATCGCAGTCATCGGAACGGGCATGGTCGGCCGCACCCTGGCGGGCCGGCTCGACGGCCTCGGGCACGACGTGGTCGTCGGAACCCGCGACGTCGACGAGACCCTCCGGCGGACGGGTGACGAGGACCACCCGTCGTTCCGCGAGTGGCAGCAGGACCACCCCGGGGTGCGGCTCGTGACCTTCCCCGCCGCAGGCGTGCACGGCGAGGTCGTCATCGACGCCGTCCACGGCACGGCCGTGCTCGATGCGCTGGAGGCCGTCGGCGCCCGGAACCTGGCCGGGAAGGTGGTGCTCGACCTCGCGCTGCCGCTGGACTTCTCGCAGGGCATGCCGCCGACGCTCACGGTCGGCAATACCGACAGCCTCGGCGAGCAGGTGCAGCGGGCGTTCCCGGACGCCCGCGTGGTGAAGGCGCTGAGCTCCGTCTACATGGCCGTGATGGTCGAGCCCTCCCGCATCTCGGGACGGCACGACGTCTTCGTCTCCGGCGACGACGACGCGGCCAAGGCGACCGTCTCCGGCCTGCTGCGGGGGTTCGGGTGGCCGGCGGAGGCGATCCTCGACCTCGGCGGCATCCGCACCGCCCGCAGCGTGGAGATGTACGCCCCGCTCTACTTCACCCTCGTCGGCGTGCTCGGCACCTACGAGCTGAACATCGGCGTGAGCCGGGGCTGACGTCCGCAGGCGGCGCCGACCTGCTCGTCACGGCCGGGGCGCGTGCGGCGCGATCCGGTCGGCGCGGTTCGGACTCCTCCACCGGGAAGCGCGCGTCGCGGGGTCCTACGGTGAGCGCGGGCGACCCCGACGTGGAGGGCATGAGCGATGGCCGGGCGAGTGATCGAGGAGCTGCTGCAGTCGAGCGAGCCCGCCGTGATGGCGCCCGGTCTGCTGACGCCGTCGCCCTGGCCCCGGTGGAGCGCGCGCATCAGGTCGCTGAGCGTGGACGGGACCCGCGCCGACTGGGTCGACATCGGCCCCCACGTGCTGGAGGTGCCGCCGTTCCGGGACCGCTCGGACCAGACGCCCAGGATGATGCTGACCGTCGTCCTGTCGGGCACGACGACCGGCGAGGTCGACGGCCACCCCGTGGTGCTGGGGCCCAAGGAGGCCGCGCTCATCGACGGGCGTGCCGCGATGCGGTTCCACGCGGCCGAGCCGTTGCGGGGCGTGCGGATCTTCGTCGACGAGGACCACCTGCCCGCCGAGCTGCTGGCCGGACGGGAGCTGCCGTTCGCCCGGCTCAAGGACAGCCCTCTCGTGGCCGCCTGCGTCGGCTTCATCACCGGGCTGCTGCAGGTCGGCAACCCCACCGTGGAGCCCCACGACGAGCTGGCGGTCAGCCAGCCGTTGATCGCGCTCCAGGTGAGCCTGCTGAACGAGGCCCTGCATCAGACCGGCACCGCTCGCGACCACGACCTCTCGGGTGCTCGTTCACGCAGGGCGCGGATCGAGGCGTACATCGAGGAGCACCTCGCCGATCCGGACCTCACCGTCGCGACGATCGCTGCAGCCCTGGACGTGAGCACGCGCACCGTGCACGGCGACTTCCGCGACGGGCCCGAGACGGTCGCGGCCCAAATCCGACGGCGCCGGGTCGCCCGCGCACAGGTCCTCCTCGCTGCCCGCCGCGAGCCTCCGAACGCGGCAGCGCTCGCGGCCAGGGTCGGACTGTCCCGCGACCAGTTCGCCCGGACGTTCCGCGCAGCGACCGGCACCACCGTTCGTCGGTGGTGGGACCAGCACCACTCCTGACGGCGCCGGGGCGCCGTCGCATCCGGTCGCGGCCGGGCGACCTGGATCCTGCGAGCGGCCGCCGTCGGTCCCGCCTCGGTCGTCGTCGGGGGTCGATCTCAGCGAGGCCAGGGGTGCCTTTTCAGTACACCCCTCCGGCTCCGGACGGAGGGGGAGTCGGGCCTACCTTCGACACAGCCCGCTGCACGGGACGTCGACGTCGATGCAGGTCCCTCCGCATCGACCTCGTCGCCGCCGACCGGACCTGGCACTCCCTCCTCGAGGGGGTCCCGCCGCGCAGCACCGCCCTCGTCAAGGAGAACCCATGCGAACCGTCAACGCCTACGCGACGCCGTCCGCGACCGAGCCGCTGGTCAAGACCACGATCGACCGCCGGGACGTCGGCCCGAAGGACGTCCTGATCGACATCGCCTACGCCGGCATCTGCCACTCCGACATCCACACCGTGCGCGGTGAGTGGGGTGAGATCCAGTACCCGCAGGTCGTCGGTCACGAGATCGTCGGCCACGTGGCCGAGGTCGGCTCCGAGGTCACCCGCCACGAGGTCGGGGACGTCGTCGGCGTCGGCTGCATGGTCAACTCCTGCGGGAAGTGCGACTACTGCCTCCGGGGTGACGAGCAGTACTGCGCCGAGGGCAACATCCAGACCTACGGCAGCGTCGACCCCGCCGACGGCACCATCACGCAGGGCGGGTACTCGCAGGCCGTCGTCGTGGACGAGGCCTTCGTGCTGCACGTGCCCGAGTCGCTCGACA
>JAKONM010000299.1 GCA_022701925.1 Microbacteriaceae bacterium | reverse complement strand
TCCGCTCGAGCGCGGTCGTGGCCGCTGCGCGGAGGAACGGCGCCTTCGGCAGGGCGAGGATCAGCCGGACGACGTCGACCGGGCTTGCTCGTTCGGTGAGGAAGCGGACGGTCAGCGGGCCGGGCAGTCGGGCGAACAGGCGCAGGAAGACCTCGGGCGCCCGGTGCGGCTGGTCGCGCAGGAACCGCAGGAAGATCGCATCGAGGACGCGCACGACGAGTCCGTCGCGGACGGGCGCTGGGGCACCGTCGGAGGCTGCCGCTCGACGAGCAGCGCGCTGGATGCGCGTGTAGGCGTATCCGGTGCTCGGCCGTGCGATGCCCGCGCTCAGGCCGAAGGGGATGCCGATCGATCCGCTGGTGCTCGGTCGAGCATCGGTCATCGGGATGGTGCCGGCCTCGTGCCCTTCGACCGTCCACTCGTGCGCCTCGAGATCCCATCGGTGGCGGACGTAGTCGGTGATGTGCTGCCGGAACGGCTCGGCCCCGTGTGCGATGAGGGAGAACACCGTGCACTCCACGAGCGCGAGATCGGGGGCGACGGGAAGGACGTAGAAGAAGCGGACGCCGGACTCGGACTGCCGGTCCGCGAAGTCCATCAGCGTGACCGTGGAGGTGTCGAAGACCGGGCGGCTCGCGCGCACCCACTGGCCCACGAACCGCTGGTGCAGCAGCACCCGACCCGCCGGACCTGGACCCAGAACAGAGCGGCCACGGGCATCGAAGATCCGCTCCTCGCCCCGGTCGGCGCTCGAGTCCTGCTCGGCGGGGTCGGCGATGCGCACGCCTTCGATGAGCCGTGCAGACCGCCGACGTTCGAGACGTGCACGGGCGGCGGCCCGGTAGTCGTGTGCTCGCACCATCCGGTACGGGTGCCCCGGATCCGAAGCGACGGTGCGCTCCGAGGGGGTGCGGATCTCCCACCGGTCCCAGGAGTGCGAGGCCGCTTCGGGCAGCAGGGCCTGTCCGGTGTCCCAGTAGCACCAGGTCCGCTCGTCCCGGTCACCGGAGCGGGCTTCGACCACGGCGACCGCTGCTCCGGTCTCGGCGAGAGCGACAGCCAACGCGAGCCCCGAGCAGCCCCCTCCCATGACGACCGTTCCGCTACGAGGGAACTGCTGTCGGCGCAAGCGGCGACGCAGGTCGGAGACCGTCAACCGTGCAGAACGGTCGACCGGCGGGGCAGGAGGTCGAGCTGCGGGTGCACCTGCCGTCGGCGCCCCGACGGCGAGGGTCCGAGCAGTCGGCGTGTCGGATGCCGAGCAGGGGGCCGGCCGGCCCAGGTCCGACCGGCCGACCCGCGGGCTCACGCTCGGGTGCCCCGAGCGCTCTGGGAGTAGGACTCGGCCGCCGATCCGGTCGCGGTGGGCGGCAGGACCGCGGGCGACTCCTTGCTGCCGGAGATGTAGATGGACTCCGGGTGCACGTCCTCGCCGGCGACGACGTCCTCCGCCGTGCGCTGCAGGGCGATCTTGTGGATCAGCGCGCCGAACCCGACCTTGGCGATGATGTCCGCCGCGGACAGGATCACCTGGGCGGTGACGGTGAGGCCGCCGCTGACGCCGAGGCCCTGCAGGCCGAAGACGATCGGGTACGCGAACCAGATCACCATGAGCAGCACCGACGCCATGAGGAAGGTGCGCGAGGCCGGTGCGGACAGGTCCCGCCGCGCTTTGAGGACCATGGTGATGATGACGACGTAGAGGATCACCATGAAGATCCCGCTGATGATGCCCCAGAGCGCCAGCGCCGGAACACTGCCGCCGTCGTCGATCGCGACGCCGCCGATGAAGCCGGTGAAGATCATCAGCCAGGCGCCGACGATGCCGATCGTGCGGAAGCGGGTGGCGGCGGCGCCGACCAGGCTGGAGACGACGACCAGCTGCACCATCAGCAGCGGCACCGTGATCGACCAGTCCATGTACCGCGGCGCCCACGACCAGATCGCGTCCTTCGTCGGACTCCACATCGCGCCGCTGCCGTCGGCGCTGCCGCCGGTCTGCGCGTAGCCGAGGTCGAACTTCGCCGTCAGCACGACGTAGGACAGGAACGCCGCGCCCGTCACGCCGAGGCTGGCGAACATCGCCGGCCGGTACTTCGTCCCGACCTCGTTGCGGCCGACCCACGTGCGGACGAACTGCGCGAGCATCGCCAGACCCGCGATGACCAGGAAGTAGTAGATGATCACCCGCTGCCCCTGATCCAGCTGGGCCGCCCAGAACGGTCCCTGCACTGCCTGATGCACCACGTACTCCTTCTCGATGACTCGGCCGCTTCTCGGCCGGAGGACTGAAATCGACAGGACTCTGAGCATCAGTCGGGAGAACCGTCACTGACAGGAGGGAGCCTGCAGGATGACTCCAGCAGGCCGTCGGGGTGTAGCACTTCACCCCCAGGGGTGAGCGGGGAGAAGTGTCAGCGAACAACCAGGGTCGGCCTGTGCGGGTCGCACTGCGCAACGACTACGAAGTCGTCCTCAGCGGGTTCAGACACATGCTCGAGCGGTACCAGCACCGCGTCGAAGTCGTCGAGGTGCTCGAGCAGCACCGGATCGATCAGCCCGTCGATGTCGCCCTCTACGACACCTTCGCGCAGCACGAGCCTCAGCACGACGTCGTCGACGAGATGGTCGCCAACCCCATGAACACGTACGTGGCGATCTACACCTGGAACCTCGGACAAGACCTCATCGACGCCGCACTGGAGCAAGGCGCGCGCGGCTACTTCGCCAAGAGCATGCCCGCCCTCGAGCTCGTCGAGGCGATCGAAGCCGTCGCCGCCGGCGAGGTCGTGCTCAGCCCCGCCGAGGGGCGCGTGCGCAGCAATGCCGCTCTGGACTGGCCCGGACGAGCTGACGGCTTCTCCGACCGCGAGTCCGAGGTGCTCGCCCTCATCACCCAGGGCAAGTCGAACGCGGAGATCGCCGCGCAGACCCAGCTCGCGCAGAACACGATCAAGACCCACATCCGCTCCGCGTACCGGAAGATCGGCGCGACGAACCGTGTCGACGCCGTCCTCTGGGGAGTCGAGAACGGCTTCCGCCCGGATCACAGCACCGGCCAGCACCGCCCCTCGAGGAACGACCGCACATCCCCCGGCACCAGCTCGGCCCTCTCCTGACCGAACGACGACGACCGACGTCGACGGCTGGCAGCAGACGATCAGGTCCACTGCGAGTTCACTGACGTCGTGATGACGCACCTTCCACTGCCGGTGCTGCTGGCGATCTTCGTCGCCTCAGGCGCCGTGATCTGGTTCGCCGGCATCCAGCTGTCGAAGACCACCGACGCGCTCGACGACAAGCTGCACCTCGGCAACGCCCTCGGCGGTCTGATCGTGCTCGCCGTCGCCACGAACCTGCCCGAGATCGCCATCACCGTCACCGCCGCGGCCAGCGGTCGGATCGAGGTCGCCGTCGGCAACATCCTCGGCGGCATCGCCCTGCAGACCGTGGTCATCGTCGTGCTCGACGTCTTCGGGAAGCGCAAGCACGGTGCCCCGCCGATCACCTACCGCGCCGCCTCCCTCGTGCTCGTCATCGAGGCGATCACCGTCGCCGCGATCCTCGCGGTCGTCGTCGCCGGCACCCAGCTGCCCGAGCAGGCAGACCTCCTCCGGATCACACCGCAAGCGCTGCTCATCGTCGTGCTCTGGATCGTCGGCCTGCTCCTCGTCCGCCGCGCCGGCAAGCACCTGCCCTGGCACGAGAACGGCGCCGCACCCGACACCACGCAGCACCCCAGCGGCCACCGCAACCGACGCACCAGCGCCCCGAACAAGAACAGCCCCTCTACCGGTCGCACCGTGGTCGTCTTCATCATCGCCGCGCTGCTCACCCTCGTCGCCGGGTACGCGGCGGAGCAGAGCGGCTCCGCCGCCGCATCCCAGGTCGGACTCTCCGGCGTCCTCTTCGGCGCCACCGTCCTCGCCCTCGCCACCTCGCTCCCCGAGATCTCCACCGGCCTGCAAGCGGTCAAGCAAGGCGACGAGAACCTCGCCATCAGCGACATCTTCGGCGGCAACGCCTTCCTCCCGACCCTGTTCCTGCTCGCCGGACTCATCTCCGGCACAGCGGTCCTCCCCGTCGCGAAGGCCAGCGACATCTACCTCACCGCCATCGCGATCCTGCTCTCCCTCATCTACGCCACCGGGCTCCTCTTCCGCCCCGAGAAGCGGATCCTCGGCATGGGCATCGACTCCCTGGCAGTCCTCGTGCTCTACCTCGTCGGCGTCGCCGGACTCTTCGGCATCGCGAACTGACCACCCGTAGATCGAGCCGTGCACTCAGCACGGACCGAGCCCACCTCGGCCCCCCGGACGTGGCTGCTCACTCCCACCCAGTGCTGCGAGGAGCACCGCCGCACCGGATCCGCGATCGGCGCCACACGGGCCCGACGTCAGCGTCTCAACCACTCGCTCGCGAGACGTCCCGCTCCCCTGCTCGTAGGACGCCCTACCCGGCCCTCACCTCGACGTCCGCCGGCACTTCACAACTGATCACCGCGATGGCTTGACGCCTCAGGGATCGCAGCTCGTCGTGATCCTGCTGGGCGGCCGCGGCGGCGGGCTGCCCGACGTCGAAGTCCACGAGCGACTCCCACGCTGCGTGCCACCGGCGGAGCAGCTCGGTCAGCTCGTCCGAGAAGCCGTAGTCCGAGGGCTCCATCGCGTACTGCTCCGTACCCGACTCCCACAGCGGCCACTGATGGCAGTGGTCGAAGAACACGCGGAGGACGCGCGGCCCCTGCGCGCGTCGAGTCGGGGGCTCCACGGGTCCATCCTCTCCCGCGAATCTCGCCTCGAGCGCCGGTCCTGCCGCGCTGGTCGGCGGCGGTCGTCTGCTCGACGGCGTTCCCGCCGTCGACGGCGAGCATCGCGGGCAGACCGTGCTGGGCCTGAAGCGATGCAGATCAGGTGCGGGCGGCCGGGGTGGCGGTGGTCCACTCGGGGAGGCGCCCGCCGTCGTCCTTGGTCTGATGGAGGCGCTGGACGAGGACGCGGAGCAGGGACTGGGTGACCAGTCGGTCGGCGATGCTGCGCAGGATCAGGCCGGCCCGGCTGCGGGGGTACGCGAAGTGCACCAGTGCGCGCGGGGTGCGCTGCACCCGGCCCACGAGCGGCCGCATCGATGCCTCGTACGCCGCGAGTGCCGCACCGATCCCCGCCGGGGTCGTCCCGTTCAGTTGGGCGGCGAGCATGTAGCCGCCGATGAGGGCCAGGGACGCCCCGCCTCCGCCCATCAGGGTCACGCACCATGCGGCGTCGCCGACGAGGACCACCCGGCCGCGGCTCCAGGTGTCGACGCGGATCTGGGTGAGCTGGTCGACGTAGAGGTCCTCGGACCGCTCGAACGCATCGAGGACGCGGGGCGCCTGCCAGCCGACGTCGGCGTAGCGGGCGCGCACATGGGCGAGGGCGTCTCGACGGTCGAGGTGGAGCAGGTCCTCGCCGGGCGAGTAGGCCAGGATCGCGCGGGTCGTGCCGTGGTTGTCCGGGCGCAGGTGGACGGAGCGACCGCCGATGGCGTTGTACCAGCGCCACGTCGAGTCGTCCTCGGCCGTGCGCGGGATCGTGCCGACCACCATCGTGACGTCCAGGTTCCTCGGTGCACCTCGTCCGGCCTGAAGACGAGACCTCGGGTGCGCGAGCGGGCACCTTCGGCGACCACCAGCAGATCGACCTCGAGCGTCCTGCCCGACGACGTCCCGACCGTCACGCCGGCGTCGTGCTCGGTCACCTGCGCGATCGGGTCGCCGTAGACCAGCTCGACCCCGTCGGGAACGGCGTCCAGGATGATGCGGGCGAGGTCCCCGCGCAGCACCTCGAGCTCGGCGGTGGCTCCCTCCGGGCCGTCGGTGGGCAGGGTGGCGCGCACTCGGCCGGCCGCGTCGACCACGACGGTGGCGTTCTCGGTGGTGTTCGTGGCCTTCACCGCGTCGAAGAGGCCCATCCGCTGCAGCACGTCCCTGGCCAGACCGCGGACGTCGACGTTCTGCCCGCCGTCGCGGAAGCCCGGCGCCCGCTCGAGGACGGTCACCTCCCATCCGGCTCGCTGCAGCCAGAACGCGGTCGAGAGCCCCGCGATGCTCGCGCCGGACACGATCGCTCGGTGTGCTGATGGTGATGCCATGTCGTCCTCCTCGTCGGACCGCAGCCGTCGCCCCCGGGGCCGCGCAGCCGGAGCCGGAGCGGAGGAAGGACGACGCAAACGGAGCAGTCGTGTTGTTTAGGACACTAGCAGGACGAGTATGTTGTTTGTGTGCCTCGGCTCCGTGATGCCACCCGTGATGAACGACGCCGCCGGATCACCGCGGCGGCGCTGCGCTGCTTCGCACGCGACGGCATCAGCGGCACCTCGATGGCCGACATCGTGAAGGAGTCCGGGCTCTCCTCCGGCGCGATCTACTCGCACTACGCCAGCAAGGCGGACCTGCTCCGGCAGGTGATGGCGAGTGCCCTCACCGATCGGTTCGCGCTCTTCGACCCGACGGCTGGCAGCACGCCATCGACACCGGAGGCACTGCTCGACCGGCTGCTACAGGGCCCGTCGGCCGATCGTTCGCAGACAAGCGTGCTCGTGCAGGTGTGGGGCGAGATGTCGAAAGACCCTGAGCTGACCGCCGTCGCCGATGAGAACCTCGGCCACCTCCGCCGACTCCTCACAGCCGCACTGCTCCCCTGGGCCCGCGAGGCCGACGTCGGAGACGATCAGATCGCTGCGGCCAAGGCGGACGAGGCCGCCCAGAGCCTGATCACGCTGTCCTTCGGGTACGCGGTCCGTCTCGCACTGCAACCCGGCACGGATGGACGCGACCTGAAGCGCGCGCTCCTGTCCGCCGCCCGGCTCCTCTGATCACCGGGTCTCACTGCTCCGGGCGTGCGGCGTCGGGATCCTGCAGCGTGCGGGCGTCCTCGTCGGACCGGTGCGCTCTGCGGCGATAGCTGAGAAGAACGCTGCCCGTTCTGGTGCCGCTCGCTCTCCGCAGTGCGAAGCGCTGCGGTGAGAGCCCTGCTGTGAGGAGTCGTGCACCGCTCGCTGCGATCGCAGGCGCGACGACGAGCTCCAGACGGTCGATCAGGTCAGCGCGAAGCAGTTCCTGAGCGAGGGAGATGCTCCCGTGGACGCCGATGTCGCCGCCCGGTGAGCCACGGAGCTCGGTCACGTAGTCGGCCGGTGTCGCGTCAGCGATCCTCGCGTTGGCCCAAGGCCGAGTGAGTGCGGTCGAGGTGAAGACGTGCTTCCTCGTCGAGTTGATGAAGTCCGCGAACGGCTGGACCTCACTGGTCGGCCAGTAGTCGACCCAGTAGTCGTACGTGCCGCGGCCCAGCAGGACGTCGTCCTGCTGGGCGATCACATCGGCGAGACCGGCGAAGACCTCCTCGTCCACCTCGAACATCCAGTCGCTCGGCTCCTCGGCGACGCCGTCGAGGGACAGCAGGGAGTAGAGCACCACATCGCGCACGGCGACCTCCTCCGAACTGCTCAACGTGACGGGCCGCCGACGCCCCTGGACGACGAGCACATCCCAGCACCGGCCGCACCGATGATCAACCGTGCTGCACCAGGTGCGGGATCGAGCCCACGGGAACCGCGGACCTCCGCGGTCGACCCCGCACACGCCGTGGTCCCACGAGGGCCTGTCGCTGCTCGACGGACGGCTCACAGCGCGTCCTGGACCCGCACCCATGCCCCGCGGCGCTGCGCAGACGCGTCGAGTCGAACTTGGAGCCGGGTGGCGCTCGTGCGGTGAACGGGCTGCACTCGTCCCATGGCCTGCGCCGTCGTGTCCGTCCATTCGCCCGAGCCCGAGTTCCGGGATGCCGTCCTCGACTCGATGCAGCGCTACAGCTCGGTGGCGCGACGGCAACCCGGTTCGGTCTGGACCGGCATCGTGGACGGCAGCGGCGAAGAGCTCGTCGGTGTGGCGGTGCGGGTGTCGGAGGCTGCCGCGGACGCGGCGTCGCCGGCGCTCATGGCCGAGGTCGGCGCCGACCCCTTCAGCGAGTGGGACCGCAAGCCCGTCCGGACCGTGCGGGGTGCCGTCCGCTGACTCGACACCCGCACGCGCAGCCCGTGCTCGCGGCTGCTGAGACCGTCGAACTCAGCCGCCGAGGACCAGGAGGACCTCCTCCGGTCCGCAGCTCCGGGTGCGGTCGGGCAGAGACGGCTGCACGGACCCCGCCTGCCTACGAGGGCTGCGGGCTAGCGGTGGTCGAGGTCGTACTCGAGCTCGTACCGGTGGGTCCCGTCGTCGTCGAGGCGCAGGGTGCCGGTGATCCCGGTCAGCCGACCGGTCCCCGAGCCGGGCACCACCTCGTAGTGCAGGACCGCCGCCCCGTCTCGCATCGTCCCGAACTGCTGGAGAGCGAAGCCGCCCTCACGGCCGCCGAGGTGGCCGCGCACGATCTCCATCGCCACGTACCCCGCCGCTCCCGCTCGCGGATCCCCGGCGGAGAGCATCAGCCCGACCCCGCTTCCGCGGAGGTCCCCCTGGAAGGTCTTGGCGAGCTCGAAACGACTCACCGCTCCCCCCAGCTCGGTCTCGCCCGGAGTCATCGTGATGTCGAACGTGCCTCGAGCGATGTCGGTCATGACGCCGACCCTGTCAGAGATGTCGACGGCGCCGGCCCGGGCGCGCGACACGTCCAGGCGCTCGGCTCCTCCCCGACCCCGTCCGGAAGCGGCGGCGAGCGCACGACGACGTCGCACGGCGACCTCCGTACAGCACCGCCGGGAACAGAGCTCGTCGACGATGCGGGCACGCCGCACCCCGCGAGGACCCGTTCAGCGGACCGTCGATGAGGATCGGGCCGGCCGACCGTTCCCGGTCCGCGCCGCTCGGGCTCGTCCGATCACGACGACGGCGCTCAGCATGCAGACGAGGAGGACGTTGCTGAGGACGGGCACGAGGTCGAGCGCGAGGGTGTAGGCCATCACGACCCGTGACGCGGCGTCCAGCAGGAAGGCGGAGGCGAAGGCGCAGGTCATCCCGGTCAGCAGTCGACGGAACGCCGGACTCCGGTCCCACTGCTTCCGCCAGTCCGCGGCTTCCTCCGACGGCATGAGACGGAGGGTCGCCGTGTAGAGCATCGGGCGATCGGTGAACAGGGTCGCGAGCAGCCAGATGCCGACGACGGCCGTGAGCCAGCTGCCCTTGACCATCATGGCTCTGGGATCGTCGACGATCAGCCCGATCGCGGTGCCGAGCATCACCAGGCCGAGTGCCGCGAGCACCGTCCGGTCGGGACGACGCCGGAGGACGAGGCCGACGACGACCACCACGAGCGAGAAGCCTGCACTCGCCAGCAGCGCCTGCACCGCGTTCGCGCCGACGAGACGCGACCCGTAGTACGGAGCCAGCGGGACGACGACGTCCGCGCCGAGCGTGAGCAGCGGCCGGACCCGGATCAGGCCAGTGCGGGCTCTTCGAGGGCGCATGGCCGCTCCGTGCGGAGACCGATCGCCCTCGTCGCCCCTCTGCGCCTGCGTCCGTGCCATGGGCCGTCAGCCGAGGTGGGCGTCGGCGAACACGGCCATGGCGTCGCGGTAGAACGCGCCGAGCCCCGGACTGACCCGGTCGAAGGTCGCGGCGAACCTCGCATCGTCGACGTACATCCCGCCCAGACCCTTGACGGCCGCCGCGTCGGGCGTCCACATCGAGATTATCCAGTCGTAGACGGCCCGCACCTCGGCCTGCACCCGCTCGTCCACCGGCGATGCGCCCGCCGCTCGGAGCCCGGCCATCCGCACCATCTGCGCAGTCCACTCCCGCTGCCGCGCCTCCGTCTCCTCATCGGACAGCGCAGAGGCGTGACGCTCGGAGGAAGCGGCCTCCTCGGGCCAGCGTCGGCGCGCCTCCTCGGCGTAGCGACTGTGGTCGAACCCCTCGAACAGGTTCTCCGGTCGATCGATGGGCATGGTCGTGCTCTCCCCCTCGTGCTCCAGGTCCGCGATGGTCCGAGCGACGGTGACGGCGACCGCCGCGAGGCGGTCGCGCTCGGCGACGAGCCGGCCGTGATGCTCCCGCAACGCAGCCACCCGATCGCGTTGCGCATCCAGCACCTCCCGGATCTGCCCGAGTGGCAGTCCGAGCTCCCGCAGCACGAGGACCTGCTGCAGCCGCAGCAACTCGTCCCGCCCGTACTCCCGGTACCCGTTCGCCCCGACGCCGGCGGGTGGCAGCAGCCCGATCGCGTCGTAGTGACGCAACGTCCTCGACGTCACGCCGGAGAGCCGTGCCACCTCGACGATCGTCCACCTCATGTCGCACCTGCTCCCCGCGGACCGCCGGCGACGCCGGCCCGGCCGACGGTAGAGGTTGCCGTGGCGGCAACGTCAAGCCCGCTTCCGCAGACGGTGTCCGTGCGGCGTGCGCCGCGCGAGGACCCACCCCACTGCCTCGATCTCGGCGTCTCGGTCACCTGCTCGTGAGCGCGGTCTGAGGAGCTCGAGGCGTGGCCTGATGTCGGCAGGACAGGAGGGCGACCCGGCAGCGCCGGTGCCCGCGTCGGGCAGCACCTCGGGCTGCGACGCGGGGCAGCGGCGTCGAGCGGCAGCAGACCGACGGATTCGCAGAGGATTTCGGGGTCCCAGAGCCCGTCGGTCTTGACCCCGCCGGGGGCGCACCGGGAAGGTTGCGGGAAGGACCGGCCGGCTTCGGCCGATGATCAGGGAGTTCTCGCTTGCACACATCGACGTCGAAGTCCCTGTCCCTCGCGGGCGCGCTGATCCTGCTGCTGGCCGGCTGCACGGCCGAAGCGCCGGATCCGAAGGAGTCGGAGGGGTTCCGCAGCGGGTCGATCACGATCCACCCGCTCTTCGTCCGCGGCGACTCGGGCGGCGTGGGAACCGAAGTGATCTCCCGCAAGCCGTCCTCCGACGGCGGCTTCCGCCTGGACTTCTCCGAGGACGAGGTCGGCGGTCTCGGCGATGCGTCTCGGGCGGCGTCGTGGAGCGCCGCCATCACCTCGACCCTGCTCGCGGGGCAGCCGCTCGAGGGCCGCTACGGCTTCCAGATCACGGGCGCGATCGACGGGCCCAGCGCCGGGGCGTTGAAGACCGTGGGCCTGCTGGCGCTGGAGCGCGGCCAGAAGATGCTGCCGAAGGTGACCATGACCGGCACCATCAACTCCACCGGCACGATCGGCCCGGTCGGCGGCATCCCCGAGAAGCTCAAGGGTGCGGCCGCGGCGAAGTACACCACGGTGCTGATCCCGCTCGGGCAGCGCAACACCCCCGACGCCGACGGGGACCAGGTGGACGTCGTCCGCGAGGGTCGTCGACTGGGCGTGAAGGTCGTGGAGGTCGGCGACGTCTACGAGGCGTACCCGCTGCTGACCGGCGCGAAGCTCCCCGCGCCGAGCAGCGACGGCGACCCCCGGCTCGGCGATCGGCCCTACGACAAGGTCGACGCCCAGGTCACAGCGGCCCTGGGCCGCTACCGCGCCGCCGTGCAGGACTTCAGCGACTCCGGGACGGCGATCCGGAGCTCCCTGCAGCAGACCGGGGTCGTGCAGCAGGCGAAGACCGCAGCAGACCAGGCGGCCGACCTGCGGAAGCAGGGTCTCGTTGCGGGCGCCTTCGTGCAGGCGCAGCAGGCCGCAGCCCTCATGGAGACCGTGGCCGCCGGCGCGGACCTGCTCACTCCCCTGCAGACCCAGGGCCTGCCCGGTCTCGAGACGATCATCGACCGCGCCAGGGACACCGCACCGACCGAGGCCGCCTTCAGCGCCTTCCTCGACTCGCTCGGCACCTATCGGCCGAAGACCACCTCCGACGTCGAAGGGCTCGTCAACGCCTACGCCGGGGCGTTCGACGCCTACAGCCTGCTCGACTTCGCCTCCGCCCGCATCGACACCGCGGGCAAGCGCGTCCAGTCCGCCGATGGCGACGCTCTGCAGGCCGCGCTCACCGACCTGATCACCGCCGTGCTCTACCTCGAACTCGCCAAAGCGCAGATCTCCTCCGCGCAGGCCGTCTTCGAGGTCGGACGGGACAACGCGGGCGGCGCACTGGCCGAGGGCGTGGACCTGGACCGCATCGGCGACTTCTTCCGTCGCGGCGCCGACGCGAACTACGCGGCCTTCACCACCTCCGGCGTCGTCAGCCAGATCGCCGATCAGCAGGGCCTCTCGACCGACGTCGTGGTCCGGGGGATCGCCGCCTTCGACACCGACGTGGCCATCGCCGCCCAGCAAAAGGCCGTGCAGCCCGCGCTGGAGGAGTACATCGACGCCGGGTCGGACAACGGCGCCTACGCCGCCATGGCCTACGGCCTCAGCAACTACGTCCGCAACCAGCTGCTGGTCGAGAAGTACTACAACAACGCCGTGCTGGACAAGAACTTCCAGATCACCGACGTCCAGTTCGACGGCGCCCTCGGTCACGCGATCGACCTCGCCCGCGACCAGCTCGGCGCCGAGATCGACGCGCTCACCGCGAAGAAGGCAACCCCCGTCATCGGCGTCGCGACCTACGAGGCCGCCGAGCTCGTCAGCGACGGCACCCCGTTGGAACGCTTCCAAGCGCTCGGCGGCTACGAGTCCGGCTACGTCACCGCCCGCCTGCTCGGCTACCTCGGGGGCTGGATCGACGACTCCGCCGACGGCTGACCGGCGCTCGGGGTGAGCGGACCCGCTCGCACCCGGCCACGCCCACGGCCAGGCACGAGTCGATCATCCCTGCTCTGCTCGTGAGCCCCCCTTCCGCACCCCCTCGCGGTGAGGCCCCCTCACTGAGCGAGCAGAACGCTTGCAGCCCTGTTCGCGGGACGTCGTCGGCTGCGTGAAGGGTTCGTCGCCCCGGTCTGCCGGGCGTGCTCACCAGTACCGTCGGCGCTCATGCTGCAGAACCGGTACGGCGACACGGAGTACCCGATCCGGGATCGCTGGTCGTCCGCTCGCCTGTACCGGCAGGCGCTGCTGCGGGTCCGACCGACCTGGGCCATGGTGCGGAACCTCGCCTGGACGGCACCGGCGATCGTGCTGCTGGCGGTCCTGTTCATCACCACGAACGGGTTCAGCGCCGTCCCGAACGGCGACGGCCTGGGGGTGTTCGTGCTGGTCGAGATCGGCGGCTTCGCGATCCTGGTCGCCGCCGGTCTGACGGCCGCGACCTGGGTCGACTCCCGGAAGGCCCGCTCGGAGCAGCAGCAGTACTGGGAAGCCGTGGGAAGCGGACCGACCTCGGGCCGTCAGCAGCAGCTGCTGGCGCTGGACGCGCAGTCGGACTTCGAGTTCGGCGGCTGGAACGCGACCCTGGACTACGGACCTGCTTGGTCCCGTCTCCCCCTTGCGATGCGACAACGGCACCGGAGCGACCCGAAGTGGCACCCGTTCCTGACGATGCCGCCGATGGAGACCGATCGGCTCCGCGGGCAGCTGGACTCCCAGTGGCACATCGCCTCCAGGACCGACCTCGAGCTCTTCGTCGCCGACGCGCTGTCCGACCGCAGCCTGTCCGCCAGGTACGCGCAGATCCTGGCGGGCGAGGACGGCGGCAGGATGGTCGCGCGGATCTCGTCCCTGACCGGGATCGACGAGTGGGACCTCCGCGCACTCGGGCAGAGCACGCTCCGTGGGCCGGCGCCGGCGCTGTGGGCGGCCGACACCCAGCGGGTGGTCTCGGTGATCCGCATGGGCTTCCTCGCCGGACTCCTCGACGAAGGATCCGCCTGGGAGCTCGTCGAACGGGCGACTGCGCCGGGTACTTCGCTGTTCACGGACTGGGACCAGTACTGGAGCAACGTCCGCACCGGGCTGGCGTTCCAGACCGACAGCCTCGAGGCCGTGCAGCGCTTCGACCACGTCCTGCAAGGCCTGCGGAACAGCGACTGGCCGGCTGCCCGAATCCCCTTCCCGACCACTCCGGTGCCGTCCTGGCTCTCCGGCCCCGACGGCGAGCCCCGAGGCGACGACTGAGCAGCAACCGCAGCCCGGTCACCGCAGCGTGTGGGACCGTGCCCGTGTGCTGTCACCACAGGCGTTGACCGAGGCGGAGAGGCGGACCGTCGCATCGTGGGCTGCGGCCTGCGCTGAGCGGTGGTTGCCGGTCTTCGAGTCGGAGGCACCCGCCGACGGTCGCCCGAGGGCTGCGATCGCCCGGGCTCGGGCCTTCGGGCGCGGCGAGCTCCACGCCGCCGACGAGATCCGGCGGCGCTTCGTCGCGGGCCGAGCAGCACATGCCGTGCAGCAGCCGCCTGCGGTCGCCGCCGCCCGGTCAGCCGCTCAGGCGGCCGGCGTCGCGCACATGGGCGCACACGCTCTGGGCGCAGCGGCGTACGCCGTGAAGGCCGCGGCCCTCGCACACCCGGCACGGCCTTCCGCTGCCGAGGACGAGATCCGGTGGCAGGTCAACCGGCTGACCGAGCAGCAGCGGGTGGCGCTGCGCCGGCTTCCACTGCTCGGCGAGAACACCGCCGGCCCGCTCGGACCCGGTCTGCTCACCTCCGGCGTCCTCGGAACCGCCATCCGACAGATCCAGACCCGCCTCCAGGACTGAGTCGCAGATCACCGCTGCGTGCCGCCTCACGCCCACCTGCGGCTCGCATCATGAGGTGAGCGTCATCCGGCCCGGCGCCCGCTCCCCTCAGGTCCAGTCGCCGTCCTCCGTGCCGAGGTGCTCGCGGCCGCGAGACGTGATCGGCACCGCGGCGAGGCTGGTGAACCCCATCTGCAGCAGCGTCGCCCGGGCCAGGCCGGCGCGCCCCAGGGTCGACATGCCCTCGATGACCGCGCAGAAGTAGGTGCCCAAGGCCTCCGCGTCCGCGTCCGCGTCGATCTCGCCGGCGTGCTGCGCGTCCCTGATGCAGGCCGTGTAGTCCGCGCGCATCGCATCGAATGCCGTCGCCACGATGGTGGCGACCTCCGGGTCGCTGCCGGAGAACTCGACGGCGGCGCGGAGGAGGAGCGAAGGCGGGGCCTGGGCTGAGCCGTGCTCGACGGCGGTGCTCACCAGCTGCGTGCGGACCCGGGCGATCGGGTCCTGCGCGCTCCGCATCACGGTCTTCACCGCGTCGACGGCGCTGGACGTGTCGCTGAGGAAGGCGCGCATGAAGAGCTCCTTCTTCCCGCCGAACGCGTTGTAGAGGCTCTGGCGGGCGAGGCCGGTCGCTTCGAGGAGGTCGTCGAGGGAGGTGCCGGCGAACCCCGTCTCGGCGAACGCGCGGCGCGCGCGCTCGATGACCTCCGCCTCGTCGAACGTGCGCGGACGGGGCACGACACCTCCTCGGAAGGTATTTGACTGATTGATCTAGAACACCTACGGTTCTGGATCATTCAGTCTACAACGCGACCCGGAGGTCATCATGGCAGGAGCACTGCAGGGGAAGACGGCACTCGTCTCAGGCGGCACGTCGGGCATCGGCCTCGCTGTCGTGCGTCGATTCGTGCAGGAGGGCGCGCACGTCTTCGTCACGGGGCGACGACAGGGAGCGCTCGATGCGCTCAGCGCGGAGCTCGGCGATGCGGTGACGCCGGTGCGCGCCGACGCGACGGAGCAGGAGGGCCTCGCGATCCTGTTCCGCGCCGTCGCGGACCGGGGCACGGGCCTCGACGCGGTCCACATCAACGCGGGCGTCGGTGCGTTCAAGCCGCTGGCGCAGGTCACCGCCGAGGACATCGACCGCACCTTCGGCACCAACGTCCGCGGGACCACGCTGACCGTGCAGGGCGCGCTGCCGCACTTGCACGAGGGATCCGCGATCGTCGTCACCGGCTCGTCGTCGGCATCGGGGACGGAGCCGGCGTTCGGCCTCTACGGCGCCTCGAAGGCCGCCGTCGCGACGCTCACCCGCACCTGGGCGGCCGAACTGGCTCCGCGCGGCGTCCGGATCAACACCGTCGTCCCGGGCCCGACCGAGACGCCCGGGCTCAAGGGCCTGGCCCCGGGGAACGGCGACGCCCTCGTGGCGGAGATCGCCGGTCGGCTTCCCTTCGGACGGCTCCTCGCGCCCGAGGAGGTCGCGTCCGCGGTCCTCTTCCTCGTCTCCGACCAGAGCTCCGGGATGACGGGCAGTGAGCTCGCCGTCGACGGAGGCAGCACGATCGTCTGACCCGACCGCACCGGGACAGGGCGGTCGATCGCGGTCCGCACGGGGGCGATCCGCGCGGCAGGTCACCGCCCGCCCGACCCGTCGGCATCAGCGACGACCGGGACCCGCCGCGCACGAGCGAGGCACACCGCTCTGCCCCACGCTCGACGTCCGCGGCCGGTCCGCGGTCGCCGCGGTCGCCGCCGAATCCCTGTAGACCGTCCTCTTTCGAGTCCTTCACACCGGGCTCCTCCCCGAGATCTCGGCCGACCGCGGCGTTCCGACCGGGATCACCGGGCTGACGGTCGCGATGAGCGGGCTCGCCGCCGCGGCACGCGGGGCGCGGGTCGCGGTCATGCGGCGTTCCCGCCGTCGACCGGGAGGATGGCGCCGGTGACGAAGGAGGCGCGGTCGGACAGCAGCCAGGCGGCGGCTTCGGCGATCTCCCGCGGCTCCGCCATGCGGCCCAGCGGGGTCGCGGCGTTGTTGCCGTCGATCAGACCGGGGGCGGCCTCGTCCCACTTCGCCATGATGTCGGTGTCGGTGCCTCCGGGTGCGATGCCGTTGACGCGGATGCCCTGCGGGGCCCAGGTGACGGCTGCGGTCTCGGTGATGCTGTTGAGCGCGCGCTTGGCCGCGCCGTAGGCCGGCAGGTAGGGGTTGGCCCGCCAGCTGCCGACGCTGGAATTGTTGACGATCGCGCCGCCGCCGTGGCGGCGCATCAGCGCCGCCTGCGCGTTCATCGCGATCCAGTGCGAGCGGAAGTTCACCAGGAGCTGCTCGTCGAGGTCGTCCTCGATCGTGCCGTCGAGCGGGCCGGGCTTCCGCTGGTTCACACCGCCGTTGTTGAAGGCGCCGTCGAGGCGGCCGTGGAGATCGTCGACGGCCGCGACGGCCGCCTCGATGCTGGCCGGGTCCGCGAGGTCGAGGCCCACGGCGTCGGCCGAACCGCCGGCGTCCCGGATCTCCCCCACCAGGCGGCCGAGGGCGTCCCGGCTGCGCGCTGCCAGCACGACCGAGGCGCCCTCCCGGGCGAACAGGCGGCCCGCCGCCGCGCCGATGCCGCGACTCGCGCCGGTGATGAGCACGACCTTGCCCGTGAGCAGGCCGATGGACTGGATCGATGTGGTGTCCGTCATGCCGCCCAGCGTGCGAGCCGCGCGCTGTCCCGGACAGGTACAGGCGGTACCTGCCTGCCGCGCGCCCCGCGCGGAGAATGGAGGCATGGACAAGCCGCAGCTGGCC
>JAKONM010000265.1 GCA_022701925.1 Microbacteriaceae bacterium | reverse complement strand
CGGCGTCGGGGTCGGGGTCGGGGTCGGCGTCGGCGTCGGAGTCGGAGTCGGAGTCGGCTTGGGCGTCGGCGTCGGAGTCGGAGTCGGAGTCGGAGTCGGAGTCGGAGTCGGCGTGGGAGTCGGGGTGGGAGTCGGCAGGGTGGGGATGACCACCGTGCTCGAGACGTCGCGGGAGAGGTTCGGCATGCCCATCGAGCTGGTCATCACGACCGGGTTCGCCGAGCCGTCCTGCGCCGCGGAGTTCACGGTGGCCGTGACCCGCACGAAGGTGATGCTCTGCCGCTGCGCGAGCGTCAGCGGGTTGCCGGCGATCACGGCGCCGCTGCCGTCGAGGTAGGTGAAGAACGGGGTCACCGGCGTGAGGGAGAAGGGACCGGCGACCCGGCGCGTCGTGGTCGCACCGGTGAAGGCCCAGTAGCCAGCTGCGTTCTTGGCGCCCAGCTGGCGCGTCTCGGTGAGGAAGCCATTCGCGTCGAGCGAGAAGGTGCTGCGCGTGGGGGCGGTCGAGGCGGCGACCGAGGAGGTGTTCGAGTAGGCCGTGATGGTCATCGACGTCGTCGAGGCCGCGGTGATGGCGGGGTCCGTGGTCGTGCCCGAGGTCGGGTTGTCGGCCGCGACGCGGACGACCGCGCGCAGCGAGTCGAGCGCCAGAGTCGCCTGGCCGGTCGCGTCCCGGTCCCTGCTCGACCAGGTCGTCAGCCGGGCGATGTTGGTGAAGAACGTGCCGACCATCGCCAGGACGATGCCGGTCACGAGCATCGTGACCAGCAGCTCGATCAGGCTGAATCCCTGGTCGTCGGCATCGGCGAGGCGGTCCAGCCCGACGCGATCGCGCAGGGCCTTCATCGTGCGGGCCTCGGGTCGAGGGTGACGGTGCCGTCCGCGGCGACCCCGCCGCCGGCGGTGTTCGTCAGCACCTTGACCTGGCTCGCGGTCGCGTTGACGCCGCCGATCTTGACGGTCCAGCTGCCGTAGGGGACGGAGACGTTCACCGGCACGCTCGCGGTGCCGACGGAGTAGGCGTAGGTGACGCCGGTCACCGAGCAGCCGGGGTTCCCCGCGCCCTGCGGCGTGGCGGAGGTGACGGTGATGGAGCGGCCGATGGGCGCCGTGACCTGGACCACGCCCATGGGAGCGTTCACCGAGGCCGTGCCGCCCGGCGTCGTCGCGACCGGCGTGCGGACGCCCGACCCGAGCGCGCCGTCGGCGGACCAGGCCGCGGGATCGAGCGAGGCGCAGGTCGTCGCGCCGCTGCCCATGCGGCCCACGACCACGGAGTAGCCGCTGGGCCAGGGGTGCAGCTTCAGCGAGGCGGGCGCGGTGGTCACGGTGTACGTGCCGCTGGTGCTGAGGAAGTTGGTGTCGAACGAGTTGGGCCGGGCGGCGTAGACGGAGCCGGCGGGACCGGTGGTGTAGGCGACGTTGTACGTCGCCGCCTGGTCGTACTGGAAGGTCGCCGACTGCGTGCCGCCCGCCACGACGACGACGCTCTTCTTCGGGCTCTGCACCTGGGAGTCGTCGATCCAGCCGGTCTTGCTGATCGCGACCTCGTAGGTGCCGGGGGCGACCTGGTTCGCGTAGGTGCAGCCGTCGGCACCGGTGGCCTTGGGCTGGGTCGTCAGCGTCTTGCCGCCGGAGGTCGGGGTGATGGTGACCGTGACGCCCGACTGCGGCTTCGCGTCGACGCCGGTGACGGACACGGCGATGGACCCGGATCCGGTGTCGCTGATGCGGCCGTTCGGCGCCATGATCGTGTCGTCCTGCACGGCGGCAGTGGAGCCGAGCATGCCGGGCCACGTCACGCGCACGTTCACGCGCAGGTAGAAGAGGTTGGTCGAGCTGTTGCAGCCGATGTCGGCGCCGGCGGACGAGATCCACGAGATGGTGCGGACGACCGTGTAGTCGCGTCCGCTGACCGGGATGGTCTGCTTGTTCGCCGTCACCTTGAAGGGGTCGGCCTGCGCTCGCGCCAGGTCGATGTCCTGCGCGGCCAGGTTCGCGGCGGTGGCGCGCGCGCGGTTGTCGCCGGTCATCCGGATGATGTTGTTCGCCGCGGCGACGACGCCGGTGGCGAGGATGCCGAAGACGAGGAGCGCGACCATGACCTCGATGAGGGTGAAGCCCTCATCACGCCGGGTTCGCTGCAGCATCTCGTCCTCCGCGTCGAAAGAAGCTCAGGTGGGTGATCCGCGGGAAGGGCGGCCGGGTGTGCACCCGACCGCCCTGCTCGCTCATGCGGATCAGTAGGCGCCGGTGCCCAGCGCGGTGCAGGTGCCGGTGGCGACCGAGGTGTTCATCGAGATGCGGAAAGCGCCCGTCGTGGAGCTGACGCCGTCGATGCACCACGTGGCCGCAGTGCCGGTGCCGTTGACGCGGTAGGTGAGGGACGTGGTGTTGTTGCTCTTCGACCAGCCGTAGGTGCTCAGCGGCGTGAGGACCGCGCCCGACGCGCCGGTCGGCGTGCCGGCGGCGTCATCGGAGACCGTCGCGGGGATCAGGCCGTTGTTGGCGACGGCGTAGCCGGTGACCGCGGTCTTCGCGTTGGTCAGGTCGGACTTGGTGGCCGAGTCCTTGGCGCCGTTCGTGACGCCGAGGTAGATCGGGATCGCGATCGCGGCGAGGATGCCGATGATGATCACGACGACGAGGAGCTCGATCAGCGTGAAGCCGGCCTCGCGCTCGCGCAGAGCGTCGCGGCGGGCCTCGAGGGCGGTGGTGATGGACATGACGGGTTGTTTTCCATTCAGGAAGTGGAGTGGTGGAATTCCCACCGGGCAGGGCCGGTGCGACAAGAAGAAAACTATTGCGCCGATGAATTGAATAGCAGACCCCGAGCGGGGGTGTTCAATGAATGAATTCACCCCATTCGACGGGTCGTGCACTCGCATTCGCATCGCTGCACTCGCTGTGGCGTCCCGTGCGAACAGGATGGAGCGGGGGTAGCCCGGGACACGGGAGGCGGACACCCCCACTGCAGGGGTCATCGAAGTTCGCGCCCGAGGTGCACCCGGTGCTCGTCCCAGGTGGCACGAGCACTGCCGAGCACGACCCGGACGCCGCCATCGAGGCCCCGGGCCGGTCGTCAAGGGCGTGCGGCCAGCAGCTGCGCGCAGGTGCCCGATGCGACGGCGGTGTCGGCCGAGATGCGGAACCGGGCGCCGGTCGCGCTCCGCCCGTCGACGCAGAACACGAGCGCACCCCCGCCCGAGTAGGTGAGCGAGACGGTCGTGGGGCTCTTCGACCAGCCGAATGCATCGAGGCGCAGGTCGCCCGCGTCCACCGTGCCGGCGGCGTCGTCGGAGACCGAAGCGGGCACCGCGTCGGCGTGACCGATGCGATAGGCGACCAGGGCCTCCTTCGCATGCGCGAGATCGGACCGGGTAGCCGCCTCCCTGGCCCCGTCGCGAATGCCTGCGAAGACCGGCACGGCGATCGCCGCCAGCACCCCGATCACCACCACCACCACGATCAGCTCGATCAATGAGAAGCCGGCGTCCCGTCGCGGACGACGGCGGGCGCGATCCGTCCACGTCACGGATGCCTCCTGCGGGTCGGACGTGCGTCGTCCCCGGCACGCACGGGTGCCGGGGACGACGAGGACGGGCTCAGTGGACGGCGGACGCCACGCTGAAGATGGGCATGTAGAGGGCGACGACCATGCCGCCGACCAGGCTGCCGAGCACGACGATCATGATCGGCTCGATGAGGCTGGTGAGCGCAGCCGCGGTGGTGTCGATCTCCTCGTCGTAGAAGTCCGCGACCTTCTCGAGCATGGTGTCGACGGAGCCGGACTCCTCCCCCACCGCCACCATCTGCACGACCATCGTCGGGAAGATCTTCTCGTTCGACAGCGGCTCGGCCATCGAGCCGCCCAGGCGCACCGACTCCGCGACGCGGCCTGCGGTCTGCTCAATCACCCAGTTGCCGGAGGCCTGCCCCACGATCTGCAGCGCCCGCAGCAGGGGCACGCCGGCGGAGGTCATGTTCGCGAGGTTGCGACTGAACCGCGACACCGCGACCTTCGTCAGCAGGCCGCCGAACACCGGCACCTTCAGCAGCAGCGGATGGACGATGCGACGGAAGGCCTCCGTGTCCTTCTTCGCCCGGTAGAACGAGGTCGCCGCGATCGAGAGCACGATGGCCGTCGGCAGCAGCCAGACCATGTTGTTCGACAGGTCGACCAGGAACTGGGTGGGCGCCGGCAGCTTGCTGCCCAGCCCCTCGAACATGTCCTTGAAGATCGGGACGATGAACAGCAGCATCGCGACGACCGCGAGCACCGCGATGATGAGGACCGCGATCGGGTAGGTCATGGCCGACTTGACCGTCGATCGCAGCTTCGCCTCCTTCTCGAAGGTCGTCGCGACCGCGGCGAGCGCGATGTCCAGGAAGCCGCCCGCCTCGCCGGCGCGCAGCATGCTGACCATGATCAGCGGCACGTCACGATGCTTCGCCAGGGCGTCGGAGAACGAGCTGCCCGTCTCGATGTCGCGGCCGACGTCCTGCAGCAGGGTCTTCAGCTTCTCGTTCTCGGTCTGATCGGCGACCACCGAGACCGCGCGCAGCAGCGCGAGGCCCGACGCGGTCATCGTGGCGAGCTGCCGCGTCATCACCGCGAGGTCCGTGATCTTGATCCGCTTCGCGAGGAAGCCGATGTTGATCTCGCGGTTCAGGCCGGTGCCGGCCGCCTTCTCGACGATGCTGACCGGCGACAGGCCCATGCCGTTCAGCTTCAGGACGACGGCGGCCTCGTTGGGCAGCTCGACGTTGCCGCGCACCAGCTTGCCGCTGCGGTTGCGCGCCCGGTACTCGAAGCTGCGCGGGCCGGACGACGCGACCGGCGTCGCGGTCTGCGTGGCGACCATCAGCGGCCGCCGCCCATGGACGCCGGGACGCCCATGGTCGGCATGGCGAAGAAGGCGTCGCTCTGCGCGAAGCGCGGCTTGGTGATCAGCTGGCGCATCGACTCCACGTCGTGCGCCTTCATCTCCGCGGCCTCCTGCGTGATGACGCCGGCCGAGGTGAGCGCCGCCAGGTGCTGGTCCATCGTCTGCATGCCGATGCCGGAGCCGGTCTGCATCGCCGTGATGATCTGGCTGGTCTTCGCCGCGCGGATCAGGTTGCCGACGGCGGGCGTGATCTTCAGCACCTCGACGGCCACAGCGCGGCCGGGGCCGTCCGCGCGCGGCACCAGCGTCTGGCAGACGACGCCCTGCAGCACCAGCGACAGCTGCATGCGCACCTGCTGCTGCTGGTGCGCCGGGAACACGTCGATCATGCGGTCGATCGACTGCGACGCGTCGGACGTGTGCAGCGTCGCGAACACGAGGTGGCCGGTCTCCGCGGCGGTCAGCGCCACCGAGATCGACTCGAGGTCGCGCAGCTCGCCCAGCAGGATGATGTCCGGGTCCTGCCGCAGCACGTGCTTGAGCGCGTGGCCGAAGCTCTGCGTGTCCGCACCGACCTCGCGCTGGTTGATCAGCGCGCGCTTGCTCTGGTGCACGAACTCGATCGGGTCCTCGATCGTCATGATGTGGTCCGCGCGGGTCTCGTTGGCGCGGTCGATCAGCGCCGCCAGCGTCGTCGACTTGCCGGAGCCGGTGGGACCGGTGACCAGCACCAGGCCGCGGGGCAGGTCGGCGAAGTCGCCGATCGACTCCGGCAGGCCCAGCTGGTCGAGCGTCTTGATCTCCGTGGGGATCAGACGGAACGCGGCGCCCCAGGCCTCGCGCTGCTTGTAGACGTTCACGCGGAAGCGCGAGTCCTTCGTCAGCGTGTACGCGAAGTCCAGCTCGAGCTCCTCCTCGAACGTCGCGTGCTGCTTCGGCGTCATCGCCGCGCTGAGGATGCGCTGCACGTCGTCGGCGTCCCACGAGCCCGTGGACTGCAGCGGACGCAGCGAGCCGGAGAGCCGCACCGCCGGCGCGCGACCGGCCGACACGTGCAGGTCGGAGCCGCCCAGCTCCACGACCTCGGCCAGCGCGGCGCGGAGGAAGCGGATCGGGTCCGGGGTGGAGGAGTCGGTGACGTTCACGTGACGGTCCAGTCGTGTCGGGAGTGCGGTGCCGGTCGTCAGGCGACGACGCGGAGGACTTCTTCGATGGAGGTGAGGCCGGCGCAGACCTTGTTCCAGCCGTCCTGACGCAGCGAGAGCATGCCGTTCTGCACGGCCGCCCGGTTCAGCTCGCTGGCGGAGGAGCGCGCGACGGTCAGCCGCTCGATCTCCTCGTCCACGGTCATGACCTCGTGCAGGGCGAGGCGGCCGCGGTAGCCGGTCTCGGCGCACTGCGAGCAGCCCACGGCCACGAAGACCTCCTCGTCCTCCTCGATGAGCAGGCCGATCTTCGCCAGGTAGTCCTCGTCGTACGTCGTCGGCCGCTTGCACTTGTCGCAGAGCCGGCGGGCCAGGCGCTGGGCGACCACGGTCTCGAGCGCGGAAGCGACCAGGTAGGGCTCGATGCCCATCTCGACGAGGCGGGTGACCGCCGACGCGGCGTCGTTCGTGTGCAGCGTCGACATGACGAGGTGGCCGGTCAGGGCCGCCTCGATCGCGATCTGCGCGGTCTCGTGGTCGCGGATCTCACCGATCAGCACGATGTCGGGGTCCTGGCGCAGGATGCTCCGCAGCGCGCTGGCGAAGGTCAGCCCGGCCTTCTGGTTCACCTGCACCTGGTTGATGCCGGCCATCCGGTACTCCACCGGGTCCTCGACCGTGATCACGTTCACCGTCGGCTTCGACACCTCCTGGATGGCGGTGTAGAGCGTCGTCGACTTGCCGGAGCCCGTGGGACCCGTGACCAGGATCATGCCGTTCGGGCGGGTGTAGCCGTCCTGGAACGCCCGCAGGTTGCGGCCCATCATGTTCAGGTCGCCGATCGACTTCGCGGACCCCGACGTGTCGAGGATCCGCATGACGACCTTCTCGCCGTACACGGTCGGCAGCGTCGCGACGCGGAGGTCGATCTTGCGGCCCTGGTGCATGACGGCGATGCGGCCGTCCTGCGGGCGGCGGCGCTCGGCGATGTCGAGCTCGGCCATGATCTTCAGCCGCGAGATGACGCCGGACTGGATGGTGCTCGGGACCGACTGCACCTCCTTCAGCACGCCGTCGATGCGGTAGCGCACGCGCAGGCGGCTCTCCCCCGGCTCGACGTGGATGTCCGAGGCGCGGTCCTGCACCGCCTGGCTGATGAGCAGGTTCACGAAGCGCACGATCGGCGCGTCGTCCTCCTCCTCCTCGGCGCCGAGGGCGGCCTGGTCGGGCCCCGCGCCCTCGGTGAGGGTGTGCTTCAAGCCGGTCATCTCGTCGTCGGCCCGCAGGTAGCGGTCCGTGGCGACGAGCAGGTCCTTGGGGTCGACGGCGACCGGGCGCACGCGCAGGCGGGTCGCGGCGGACACGTCGTCGAGCGCCAGGATGTCGCCTGGATCGGCCATCGCGACGATCAGCGTGAGGTTCTCGCGGGCGATCGGCAGCACCCGGTGCCGCCGGCAGAGCGTCGCGGAGACGCTGGTGGCCACGTCGCGGTCGATGGGGTACTCGAGGATCTCGACGAAAGGCACCCCGAAGACCCCGCTGTCGGTCGTCGTCGTCATGCTCATGGTGGGCTCCCCGTTCCCGGGCCGACGGCTGCGGATCTTCACCCGCGCCCCTCCGGCTGCTTCAGGGTAGGAAAGCGGGCACCGCGACCGAAAACCCCCAACCTGGCCGCCCCAGATGAGGGGACGCGGACGGCTCGGAGGCTGCGGCCGCGGCGTCGGGGGACGATGGAGCCATGCCGACCGCCGAGTACACGATCCCCGGGCTGCACGTGCGGGAGCACGAGGTGCGCGTGCCCCTCGACTGGCGGCGGCCCGACGCTCCGGAGCGGATCACGGTGTTCGCCCGCGAGGTCGTCGCCGCGCACCGGCGTCACGAGCACCTGCCGCTGGTGCTGTTCCTGCAGGGCGGCCCCGGCGGGAAGTCGCCGCGGCCCGTCGACGCCTCCGGCTGGGTGGGCGTGCTGCTGGAGCGCTACCGGGTGGTGCTGCTCGACCAGCGCGGCACCGGGCGGAGCACCCGCGTCGACGCCGCCGTGATGCGCGGCTTCCCCGACGCGGAGTCGGGGGCCGCGCACCTGGCCTGCTTCCGCGCGGACTCGATCGTGCGGGACGCGGAGCACCTGCGGACCGCCGTGTTCGGCGGCGAGCGCTGGACGACGCTGGGCCAGAGCTACGGCGGGTGGATCACGCTGGAGTACCTGTCGACCGCTCCGGAGGGCCTGGCGGCCTGCATGGTCACCGGCGGGCTGGCCTCGCTGCGTCCCGACGCCGCCGACCTCTACCGCCGCACCTACCCGCGGGCCCTCGACAAGAACCGCCGCTTCGAGCAGCGGTACCCGGCCGATGTGGAGACCCTCGGCCGGCTCGCCGACCTGCTGGCGGAGGACGACGTGCGCCTGCCGGACGGCGACCGCCTGACCCCGCGGCGGCTGCAGATGATGGGCACGCGCTTCGGCATGCAGCACGGCTTCGAGGACCTGCACTGGCTGCTCGACACCGCCCTCGGCAGCGACGGGCGCCCCTCCGACGCCTTCCTGGCCGGGGTGCAGGCGCAGACGTCGTTCGCGGAGAACCCCCTGTGGGCCGCGCTGCAGGAGGCCGCCGAGTACACGGACGACGCCTCGGGAGCCACCGCCTGGGCCGTGCAGGCCGAGCACGACCGGCACCCGGAGTTCGCGGAGGACGCCCGGCCGCTGCGCCTCACCGGCGAGATGTTCTTCCCCTGGATGTTCGAGGAGATCCGGCTGCTGCGCCCCTTCGGCCCCGCCGTCGACGTGCTGCAGGCGAGGGCGGACTGGCCGGCGCGCTACGACCTCGCCCGCCTGGCCGCGAACGAGGTGCCGGTCGCGGCGGCCGTGTACTTCGACGACCTGTACGTGGACGCGGACCTGCAGCTGGAGACGGGCCGAGCGGTCGGCAACCTGCACACCTGGGTCACCGACGAGTGGGAGCACGACGGCATCGGCGCCAGCGGCGGCGAGGTGGTGCGGCACCTGCAGACGATGCTGGACGAGCGGGGAGGAGCGCTGCGATGAGCGTCACGGCGGAGTACACGGTGCCCGGGCTGCACGTCCTCGACCACGAGGTCGAGGTGCCGCTGGACTGGACGGGCGAGGACCCGGGCACGATCACGGTGTTCGCCCGCGAGGTCGTCTCCCCCTCCCGCCGGCACGAGCCCCTGCCCCTGCTGCTGTTCCTGCAGGGCGGGCCGGGCGGCGAGTCGCCGCGGCCGGTGGACGCCTCCGGCTGGTTGGCGCCGCTGCTCGAGCGGTTCCGGGTGGTGCTGCTGGACCAGCGCGGCACCGGGCGCAGCACGCCGATGGACGCGGCGCGCATCAGCCGCTTCGCCGACGGCGACGAGGCCGGCCGCCACCTGTCGCACTTCCGCGCGGACTCGATCGTGCGCGATGCCGAGCACCTGCGCCTGCACGAGTTCGGCGGGCGCCGCTGGTCGACGCTGGGCCAGAGCTACGGCGGCTGGATCACGATGACCTACCTGTCCATCGCGCCCGAGGCCCTGACCGCCTGCCTGCTCACCGGCGGGCTCGGCTCGCTGCGCCCCAGCGCCGCGGAGGTCTACCGGCGCACCTTCCCGAAGGCGCTGCAGAAGAACGACGCCTACGACCGCCGCTACCCCGACGACGCCGCGCGGGTCGCGCGCATCGCGGACCTGCTGACCGAGCAGGACGTGCGGCTGCCCGACGGCGACCGCCTGACCGTGCGGCGCCTGCAGTTCCTGGGCAACCTGCTGGGCACCCAGCACGGCGCCGACCACCTGCACCACCTGCTGGACGAGGCGCTCGAGGGCGACCGCTTCACGGACGGGTTCCTGGCGGAGGTGCAGGCGCAGACGTCGTTCGCGGGCAACCCGCTGTGGGCGGTGCTGCAGGAGAGCCTGTACGGCGTGCCCGGCACCGGCGCCACGGCGTGGGCCGCGCAGGCGGAGCGCGACCGGCGACCGGAGTTCGCCGAGGACGCCCGGCCGCTGCGGTTCACCGGCGAGGCGATGTTCCCCTGGATGTTCGAGGAGGTCCGCCTGCTGCGGCCGTTCGCGGCGGCCGCCGAGGCGCTGGCCCGCAAGGAGCACTGGTCCGCCCTGTACGACCTGGACCGGCTGGCCGCGAACCGGGTGCCGGTGATGGCCGCGGTGTATCACGACGACCTCTACGTGGCGGTCGACCTGTCGCTCGAGACCGCCGCGCACGTCGGCGGGGTGCGCACGTGGATCACCGACGAGTGGGAGCACGACGCGCTGCGCGTCAGCGGCGAGGAGGTCGTGCGGCACCTGCTGCGGATGCTCGACGACGCCGGCGGCCCGCTGCGCTGAGGCGGCTCAGATCTCCCAGACGGGCGCGGCGAAGGGCTGCGCCCAGCCCGCGCGAAGACGGGCGACCCCGCGGTCGTAGGCGCCCAGCAGGTTCATCGCCGGCCGGACGAGCGCCTGCACCTGCAGCCCCTCGTACAGCGCGATCAGCTGCTCCGCCCCGCAGGCCGGGTCCATGGTGGCGGGCTCGCGGCCCACGGCGACGTCCTCGGCGAGCGTGCGCTGCACCAGCGCGTGGAAGCGCATCCACTGCTGCTGCAGCCGCGGCGCCATCGGGTGGTCCTCCGTCGCGCAGATGTTCACGAGCGCCGACAGCAGGCGCATCAGCGCGGGGTCCGCGATGTTCGCGACGACCACGGCCCGCAGGAACCGCACCGCACCCGCCTGCTCCGCGATCGGCATGATGGCCGCCATCCGCGCCGCGTACCAGGTGCTGACGACCACCTGCACCAGGTCCTCGACCGCCGGGAAGTGCAGCATCGCCTGCTCGACCGGCAGCCCTGCGCGGTCGGCGACCGACTGCAGCGTGACCAGGTGGAAGGCCTGCACGCGGTACTCGTCGACGGCCGCACGGATCAGGGCCTGTCGCGGGTCGCCGCCGTCGAGCTCCGGTGCCCGCCGGTCGTCAGGCGTCGTCAGTGTCACGGCAGAACCCAAGCAGCACGTGCTGCCGGGCCGCGACCCTCACTCCGGGGCGCACCCCGGCGGGGTGCGGATCAGGAGGGGCGGCGCCGGGGTGCTGGCTTCGGCGGCCCGGCGGGCGGCGCCGGACGGCGGGCCGGCTCGACCGACGCGGAACCGCTCGGTGCGGAGTCGCTCGCGGGAACGCCCTCGGGCTCCGCGGCGCCGCGGTCGGCCGCGGGCCGGGTGCGGGCGGCGAGCAGTCCGGCCATGAGGTCGGCGGTCACGGCCGTGTTCGCGGCCGCCTCCGTGTTGGCCTCGGTGACGGCGCGGACGACCTCGGCGCGCTGGATCTTCACCCCGCGCGGAGCGTCGAAGCCGAGGCGCACCCCGTCGCCGCGGACGTCGATGACGGTCACGACGATGTCGTCGCCGATCATGACGCGCTCACCCTTCTTGCGCGTCAGCACCAGCATCGGGCCAGCCTAGCGGCGCCCTCCCTGCGCGGGCCGGAAGGCGCCTCGCCCACCGCGCGGTGACGTGCCACCGGATGCCGCTCTGGACCCGCCGGAGCGGCGTCGGACGGCAAGTCGGCGCACCAGCTCGGGCGCCCGTGCGGGAGGCTTGCCTCTCGATGCCGCTCCGGGCGCCCCGGAGCGGCATCCGATGGCAGGTCACCCTCAATGGTCGGCGGGCCGGCGTCAGCCGGCCAGCTCGCGCCACGCCTCGGGCAGGCCGATGCCCGCCAGCGCGGCGTGGGCGCGACCGCGCTGCGCCCGCACGCTGGCCACCGCGTCCACCTGCAGGCGCCCGCGCAGGCGGCCGGTCCACTCCAGGGTGTGCTCCGGCTCGCGCTCCGCGTCGACCACGAGCCACGCCTGGTCGCTGTCGATCGTCAGCAGGCCGGCGTGACGCGGGTCGTCCAGGTCCAGGTCGCCCTCCTCGAGCCCGTAGGCGACGATGACCGGCTGGTCGCTGCGCACGCCGTAGGCGCGGGCGGCGACCGCGCCGCGCCGGTCGTCGACGCGGCGGCGGGTGTTGCCCTCCACGGCGCCGCCGTCGCAGACGTAGCCGCGCTGCAGCCGGTCGCGCACGGACCGCGCCATGCGCACGGCGTCGTCGCCGACGCCGACCAGCAGCAGCAGGTCGCCGGCGCGCGTGCGGGGCGCGGGTGCGGCGCCCGGCGTCGGCTGCCCCATCCGCGAGCGCGGCGACGGGGTGGCCCAGACGAACTCGCGCTCGGCCGCCAGCTCCGCCGCGGTCGGCTCCGCCGTGCGGTGCTCCACGGGCCCCCGCGGCATCGCGGCCCGGGGAGCGGGCGGCGCGACGCGCGGCGCCGGACGCACCGGCATCCGCACGGGCGCGCCCGACTCGGCCGCCTCCAGCGCCCGCAGCACGCGGGCCGGCGGCACGACCCGGGCGGGCGCGGGCGGCGGCGTGAGCACCGTCGTGTCGAAGGGGGCGGGCTCGGCGCGGGGCTCCGCGCGCAGGCGCACGGCCCGGGCCGGCGTGCCGCCCGCCGCCTCCGACGGCTCGACGTCGATGCGCAGCGCGTCCAGGACGGAGGCGAAGTCGCCGCCCTGGGTCGAGACGGGCGATGCGGCGGGGCCGGCGGCCCAGGGATCCGCACCGTGCGCCGACGCCGGCCCCAGGTCCTGCGAGTCCGCCTCGTCGAGCAGCGCCGCGAGCCCGACGCGGCTGCGCATCGAGAACTCGTGCGCGCCGTCGGGGGCGGCGCGGTCCGGGATCTCGACCACGACGTCGATGACGCGGCGCCCGAACAGGCCGCCGATGCCGCCCACCACCGTCTCCTCGGTGTCGAGGATGCGCGCGTCGGGCCCGTACTCGGCCGCGACCCTGGCCGCGAGACCGGTCAGGGTCGGCTTCTCAAGCCGGAATCGAATCGAGGGCACGAACCACTCCAACGGTCTCGATGGTGACGTCGGCGGACGTCACCTCCTGGTAGGACAGCACGGGCAGGCCGTTCGTCTGCGGAGCGACGAGCCGGCGCACCGCGGGCCGCAGCGCCGGGGCGCAGACGAGCACCGGCGACCAGCCGCGGACCTCCGCGTTCTGCACCGCCTGCCGCAGCGACTCCACGACCTGGGCCATGCGGTCGGGGGACATCAGGATCTGGGTGCCGACCTCGGAGGGCCGCAGCCCCTCGAGCATCGACTGCTCCAGCTGCGGGTCGATCATCACGACCCGCAGGGTGCGCTCGTCCAGGTGCGGGGCGACGAGCACCGGCCCCAGCGCCGCCCGGGCGGCCTCGACGAGGCCCTCCGGATCGGTCGACACCTTGGCGCGCAGCGTCAGCGCCTCATAGATGCGGGGCAGGTCGTTGATCGGCACCTTCTCCGCCAGCAGGCCCTGCAGCACGCGGTGCACCTCGGCCAGCGTCATCAGGCCCGGGATCAGCTCCTCGACCACGGCCGGGCTGACCCGCTTCACGCCCTCCGTCAGCACGCGCACGTCCTCGCGGGAGAGAAGGCGGCCGGCGTGGTCCGTGATGACGCTGGAGAGGTGCGTGACCAGCACGCTGCCGCGGTCGATCACGGTCGCCCCGGTGATCTCGGCGGAGTGCCGCAGCTCCGCGGGCACCCACTTGCCGGCCAGCTGGAAGACGGGCTCGATCGTCGGCGTGCCGGGCAGCGCGTCCAGCGCGTCGCCCAGCGCCAGCACCTTGCCCGCGGGCGCGATGCCCCGGCCCATCTCGACGCCCGCCACGCGGATCACGTAGGTGGAGGGCGGCAGGTCGACGCTGTCACGGGTGCGCACCGGCGGCACGACCACGCCGTACTCCATCGCGATGCGGCGGCGCAGCGCCTTCACGCGCGCCAGCAGGTCGTCGCTGACGCCGCTGACCAGGTCGACCAGGTCCGGCGACAGCTGCACCTCGAGGGCGTGCACGCGCATCTGCTCCATCAGCTCCTCGGGGCTGTCGGATGGGGTCGCCTGCTGCTCGACGGCCGCGCTCTGCGCCTGCGCCGCCTCCTTGGCGGCCTCCGCCTTCTTCAGCCGCCAGGCCGCGAAGATCAGGGTGCCGCCGACGAGCACGAACGGGATGATCGGCATGCCCGGGATGAACGCCATCAGGCAGGCGGCGACGCCGGAGATCAGCAGGGCCAGCCGCGACTGCGCCAGCTGCGCGCCGGCGTCGGCGCCCAGCTGGGACTCCGAGTTCGAGCGGGTGACGATCATGCCGGTGGACACGGCCATCAGCAGCGCCGGGATCTGCGCGGTGAGCCCGTCGCCGATCGTCAGCAGCGTGTACCGGTTGACCGCCTCCTCGATCGGCATGCCCTGCATCAGGACGCCCATCGCGATGCCGCCGACGATGTTCACCAGCACGATGACGATGCCCGCGATCGCGTCGCCCTTGACGAACTTCGACGCGCCGTCCATCGCGCCGTAGAAGTCGGCCTCCGCGGAGACCTCCCTGCGGCGCGTGCGGGCCTCGTCCTCGGTGATCAGGCCGGCGTTCAGATCGGCGTCGATCGCCATCTGCTTGCCGGGCATCGCGTCCAGGGTGAAGCGGGCGCCGACCTCGGCGACGCGCTCCGCGCCCTTCGTGACCACGATGAACTGGATGACGACGAGGATCAGGAAGACGACCGCGCCGATGATGATCGAGCCGCCGACGGCGACGGAACCGAAGGCGTGGATCACCTCCCCCGCGTAGCCCTGCCCCAGCACCAGGCGCGTCGACGCGACGTTCAGGCCCAGGCGGAACAGCGTGGCGATCAGCAGCAGCGACGGGAACACGGAGAAGTCGAGCGGCCGCTTCGTGAACATGCTGGTCAGCAGGATCACCAGCGCCAGCAGGATGTTGACGACGATCAGCAGGTCGAGCAGCCATGCCGGGATGGGCACGACCAGCAGCATGATGATCGCGACCAGGCCGAGCGGCACGGCGACGGCCGTCGCGGTGCGGGCGAACGCGGGATGTCGCACGTGCCCCTCCGATCCCTGGACCGCCGTCGCCCGGCGGTGCGTCGGCGACGCGTCCCTCGCGAGGGACCGGCGGCCGGTGCCCCCATCCTGAGTGCGACCCGTCCGCGGGGGGCAGCACGCCACGCCCCCCGCTCGGGGGTCAGCGGCTCCTGTGGTCGGTGCGTGGACCCGGGTCCGGGGCGCCGACCAGGGCCTGTCCTTCGACGTGACGACCCTGCTGAACCGCAGGAGGGTGCTGCAGCTGCTGGGGGTCGGGGCGGGCACCCTGACGCTGGCGGCCTGCACCGGGACGGCGACGACCGGCAGCAGCGGTTCGACGAGCAGCAGCGCCTCCACCGCCGCGTCCGACGGCGAGATCCCGGAGGAGACGGCGGGCCCCTACCCGGGCGACGGCTCGAACGGCGCGGACGTGCTGGAGCAGAGCGGCATCGGCCGCTCGGACATCCGGTCGAGCTTCGGCACCGGCACCGGCACCGGCAGCGCCATGGCGGCGGGCGTGCCGATGACGCTGACGCTCGCCCTCACCGACCTCTCGGACGACTCGTCCCCCATGGAGGGCGCCGCCGTCCACGTGTGGCACTGCGATCGCGACGGTGCGTACTCCCTCTACTCCGAGGGCCTGGAGGACGAGAACCACCTCCGGGGCGTGCAGGTCGCCGACGCCGACGGGGAGGTGACGTTCACGAGCGTCTTCCCCGCCTGCTACAGCGGGCGGTGGCTCCACATCCACTTCGAGGTCTACTCCGACGTCGCCGACATCACGGACAGCACGGAGGCGATCGCCACCTCGCAGGTCGCCCTGCCGAAGGCGGCCTGCGACGTGGTCTACGCCACCACCGGACAGGAGCGGTCGGTGGCGAACCTCGCGCGGGTCTCGCTGTCGGACGACGACGTGTTCGGAGACGACGACGGCGTGAGCCGGCTGGCCGCGGTCACGGGCAGCGCCGCCGCGGGGTACGCGGTGTCGCTGGACGTGCCGATCGACCCGAGCACCGAGCCCGGCACCAGCGGTTCGACGCCCGGCAGCGGAGTTGGAGGGACGCCGCCCTCGGGCGCGCCGCAGTAGCCCGCACCGTCCGCGGATCCGCAAGAACCTCGCGACACGCCGCGCGGAGCATCCTCCGCCCCGGCGTGTCGGGCAGGAACTGCGGATCCGCGGAGGAACTGCGGATCCGCGAGCGGTGGCGGGGTCAGCCCGCCATGCGGTGCACGCCGAGGGCGGCGCCGCGGCGCTTCAGCGCCATCACGAACGCGAGCACGCGGGCCACCTGGCCGAAGAGCTCCTCCGGGATCTCCTGCCCGATGTCGCACGCCTTGAACAGGGCGCGGGCCAGCGGCACGTCCTGCACCATCGGCACGCGGTGCTCGGCCGCCCGCTCGCGGATGCGCGCGGCGACCTCGCCGGCCCCCTTCGCGATCACCCGCGGCGCCGACCGGCCCGGCTCGTACTTCAGCGCCACCGCGACGTGCGTGGGGTTCAGCATCACGACGTCGGCGCCCGAGATCGCCGACATCATGCGGTTGCGCGACATGGCGATCTGCCGGCTGCGCCGCTGCTGCCGGATGTGCGGGTCGCCCTCGGTGCTCTTCGACTCGTCCTTGATCTCCTGGCGGGTCATCATCGTGTGCTTGCGGTTGCGCTGCACGACGACCAGCACGTCGATCGCGCCGAGCACGATGCCCGCCGCGATCGCCGCCTGCAGGATCACCGCGACGACGCCCGACGCGGTCGCCATCACGGACGACACCGGCAGCGAGCCGGAGGCGCTGAGCAGCGGCAGCGCGCCCTGGATCGCGAACCACACCGCGAGTCCGACGACGCCGGTCTTCAGCAGCGCCTTCGCCCCCTCCCACAGCGCCTGCTTGCCGACCAGCCGGGCCGAGCCCTTCACCAGGTCGAACTGCTCGAACTTGGCCTTGAACCGCCGCACGTGCACGCCGCCGGAGGTGAGCACGCCCGCGATCGCCCCGATCACCGACGCGGCCAGCAGCGGCGCCAGCGTGGCGGGCATCGACGCGAACGCCGACAGGAAGTAGTCGCGGGCGCGGTCCGCGGTCGGGTCCGCGATCACCGCGCGCAGCCCGAGCACCAGGTCGGTGCTGGTGCGCGAGCCGGCGCTGACGACCATCGGCAGCGTCAGCGCCGCCGCGGCCATCGACATCCACCCCGTCATGTCGCGGGAGCTCTGCAGGCGGCCTTCGCGGCGCGCCTCCTCCATCCGCTTCGGGGTGGCCTTCTCGGTGCGCTCGCCGGAGGGCTCGGACCCGCTCACACGACCGCCCCCATCAGCCGCAGGGCGTCCTGCACCAGGGCGTCGGTGATGCGCGGCAGCGCCAGGAAGACCGTGCCGACCGCGAGCAGGGTGATCAGGATCTTCAGCACGAAGCCGAGGGAGAACGCGTTCAAGGCCGGCGCCACGCGGGTCAGCAGGCCGAGACCCACGTCGGCCAGGAACAGCACGACGACGATGGGCCCGGCGATCTGCACCGCGGAGAGGAACAGCTGGCCGACGCCGGGCAGCAGCGCGGCCCCCGCGTCCCGCGCGACGACGCCGGTGACCGGCAGCGCATCGAACGTGCGGAACAGCCCGCTGAGCACCAGCTCCGCTCCCCCGGACACGAACAGCAGCCCCAGCGCGACCATCTGCATCAGCCGCGTGATCTGCGCGCCGTTCACGTTCATCAGCGGGTCGAACGCCTGGCTCAGCTGGAAGCCCGCGAACAGGTCGATCAGGCTGCCCGCCGACTGGATGGCCGAGAAGACGACCATCACCATGAAGCCCAGCAGCGCACCGGTGACCAGCTGGCTGATCAGCGCCAGCACGAACGACCCCGTCTCCAGCGTGCCGTCCATGCCCTTCGCGGCGTGCGGCGCGACCAGGATCGACAGCGCCACGGCGAGCATCGCCTTGACGCGCAGCGGGAACGCGCTGAACGAGAACGGCGGCGCCAGCACGAGGAAGGCGGTGATCCGCACCGCCGCCAGCATCGCGGCCTCGATGAACCCCTGGTTCAGCCCGATGGTGCCGATCGTGCCCATCAGCGCCGCGTCACGAGGCGTTCAGGTACGACGGGATCATCGCGAACAGCTGGTGCGTGAAGGTGATCGCCTCGCTGATCATCCAGTGGCCGCAGACGATCAGCGCGATGGCGACGGCGATCGCCTTCGGCACGAACGAGAGCGTCGCCTCCTGGATCTGCGTGATCGACTGGAAGACGCTGATGGCGAAGCCGACCACCAGCGCGGTGACGAGCAGCGGCGCGGAGAGCTCCGCCGCGAGGATCAGGGCCCGGAGGGCGAGGTCGACGACCTGGTTCTGGCTCATCGCGCGCCCTAGGTGTTGTAGCTCTGCACGAGCGCGGTGATGATCAGGCTCCAGCCGTCGACCAGGACGAACAGCAGGATCTTGAAGGGCAGCGCGATCATCGTCGGCGGCAGCATCATCATGCCCATCGCCATCAGGCCGGACGAGACGACCAGGTCGATGACCAGGAACGGCACGAAGATGACGAGGCCGATGATGAACGCGGCCCGCAGCTCGGACAGCATGAACGCGGGCACGACCGTGAAGAACGGCGTCGTCGCGGGCGAGGTCGGGTTCGGCTGATCGGCGGCCCGCGTCATCAGCGCGATGTCGCTCTCGCGCGTGTGCTGCAGCATGAAGTGCTGCAGCGGCACCGCGGCTTTGCCGATCGCGTCCGCGAACTCCATGCGACCGTCGAGGAACGGCGTGAGCGCCTGGTTGTTCACCTGGTCGAGCACCGGCCACATGATGAACAGGGACAGGAACAGCGACAGGCCCGCCAGCACCTGGTTCGGCGGGATGGTGTTCAGCCCCAGCGCGTTCCGCGTCATCGCGAGCACCACGAAGATCTTCGTGAACGACGACATCATCAGCATCAGCGCCGGTGCGATCGACAGCAGCGTGATCGCGATCAGCACCGTGATCGAGTCGGAGGGCGCGGTGTTCGGCCCGCTGATCTTGATCGAGACGCCGCCGGAGGGCGACGGGCTGGGGGTGCTGGGCATCGGCGCCGCGTTCGCCATGGCGCCCGGCTGCACGAGGACGAGCCAGACGACCGTCAGCACGGCGAAGGCGATGAGGACCAGCTGGCCGCCGTGGGCGCTCAACCAGCACCGCAGGCGGCTGGAGGAGGGGCGGGGCGCGGGCGCGGCGGCGCTCACCGCACCCGCTTCAGGGCGTCGAC
>JAKONM010000222.1 GCA_022701925.1 Microbacteriaceae bacterium | reverse complement strand
GCCAGAGCGCCCAGTGCTGCGCCTCGGGGCCGAACACGTAGCCGCCGCCGTGCAGCGCGACCAGGGCGCCGGACGCCCGGGGCGGCACCAGCCGCACCACCCGGCCGCGGGGGTCGTCCCGCTGCGCGATCGCGACCCCGGGCAGCACGCGCGGCGGCGCGGCCGGCCACGGCGGGCGGCGCGCGACGGACGCGTCGAGGGCGGCCGCGGACCGCCACGTGCGGCCCCGGCCGGTCAGGGCCAGGAAGGCGCGCACCGCGCCGTGCTGCAGGCTCATCGACTCCCCCTCCGGCCGCCCGTTCGGGACGGCCCGGGTAGCGTCGCATCCCGTGCGAGTGGCGACCTGGAACGTGAACTCGGTGCGCGCCCGGTCGGGCCGCGTCGTCGACTGGCTGCAGCGGGCGGACGTCGACGTGCTCGCCATGCAGGAGATCAAGTGCAAGGACGCGCAGTTCCCGCACGAGGCCTTCGAGCAGGCCGGCTACGAGGTCGTGACCCACGGGCTGTCCCAGTGGAACGGCGTGGCCTTCGCCAGCCGCATCGGGCTGGCCGACGTCGAGCACGACTTCGCGGGCATGCCCGGGTTCGGCAAGCCGCTGCCCGACGGCTCCCTGCCGCTGGAGGCGCGGGCCATGGCCGTCACGGTCGGCGACGACGTGCGGCTGTGGAGCCTGTACGTGCCGAACGGCCGCGAGCTCGACGACCCGCACTACGCCTAAAGCTGGAGTGGCTGGCCCGGCTTGCGGACACCGCGGAGCAGTGGCTGGCGCAGCACGAGGGCGGCGCGCTGGCGATGATGGGCGACTGGAACATCGCCCCCTTCGACTCCGACGTGTGGGACCGGGCGGCGTTCGAGGGCTCCACCCACGTGTCCGAGCCGGAGCGGGAGGCCTTCCGGCGCTTCGAGGCCCTGGGGATGGCGGACGTCGTGCGCCCGCTGGTGCCGACCGGCTACACCTACTGGGACTACAAGCAGCTGCGCTTCCCGCGCAACGAGGGGATGCGCATCGACTTCGTGCTGGGCTCGCCCGCGTTCCAGGACGCGGTCGCCGGCGCGTCGATCGAGCGGAACGAGCGCAAGGGGGACACCCCCAGCGACCACGTGCCCGTGGTCGTCGACCTCGACCTGGACAGCCCGCTCGACGACGACCGGCCGATGATCTTCTGATGGCCGAGCCCTTCCGAGTGATGACCGTCTGCACCGGCAACATCTGCCGGTCCCCCATCGCCGAGGTCGTGCTGCGCGACCGCTTCGAGGCCGCGGGGCTGGGCGACCGGGTGGTGGTGGACTCCGGCGGCATCTCGTCCGAGGAGCGGGGCAACCCGATCGACCCGCGGGCCGCGCGCGTGCTGCGGGAGGCCGGCTACCCGGTGCCGACGGGGACGGCGCACCAGGTGACCGCGGGCGACATCGCGCACCGCGACCTGCTGCTGGCGATGACCGCCCAGCACGCGCGGCGCCTGCGCACCCAGGCGCCGGACGCGGCGAGCGCCGGACGCGTGCGGATGTACCGGTCGTTCGATCCCGCGGCGCCGTCGCTGGACGTCGTGGACGAGCGCGAGCTGGACGTCGAGGACCCCTGGTACGGCGGTCACGACGACTTCCTGTCCACCCTCGAGCAGGTGGAGGCCGCGGCCGACGCCGTCGTGGAGCACGTGCGGGGCCGCCTGGCCCGCTGAGGTCAGACCGGCCAGACCGGCCAGCCCGGCTTCGGCGCGCGGTCGTCGGTGCGGTCCAGCGCCCCCGTCCAGGCCTCCGCGGTGCCGCCGTCGCGGGAGGGCACGCGGCCCGGCTCGGTGCCCGTGAAGCGGAAACCGGCCTTCTCGGCAACGCGGACCGACGCCGTGTTGCCGACGACGCACTCCCACAGCACCCGGTCCGCCTCGGTGCGGGCGAACACGGCGTCGACCACCGCGGCGACCGCCTCCGGCATCAGGCCGCGTCCGCGGTGCGGGCCGCCGAGCCAGTAGCCGATCATCCCCATGCGCATGCGGACCCCCACGGCGCCCAGCAGCGGGCCGCCCTCCCGCCGGCGCACCGCCCAGGTCCACTCGTCCCCCGACGCCCAGCCGGCGGGCACGAACTCGCCGACGAAGTGCTCGGCGTGGCGGCGCTCGTAGGGCCAGGGGGTGGTCATGAACGGCTCGAAGACGGGGTCGGCGCAGTACCGCGCGACGTCGTCGACGTCCGCGGCGACCGGCTGGTCCAGCCGCAGCCGCGGGGTGGTCAGGACGAAGGGCTCCACGCGCCGATCGTACGAGCGGGGGTCAGCGCGCCTCGCGGGCCAGCTCGCTCAACCGGTCGAAGCCGGGGCCGGAGGTGGGCACGTCGACCCGGAAGACCTCCTTGACGGCCTGCAGCCAGCCGTGCACGAAGTAGGTCCAGCCGTCCTCGATGCGCACGCCGCGCTCCTCGGGCTGCATGCCCGCGGTGCCCAGGAACTCCAGGTCGCCGCGGTAGTTCAGGTCCCACGCGATCGCCTGCTCGGGCAGCACCGCGTCGGCGCCGATGGGCGAGCCGGGCAGGTCCTTGCCGAGGCCCGTCGCGTTCACGACCAGGGTGCCGGCCGGCTGCTCGGCCAGCACGCGGTCGGTGTCGTCCGTGGAGGTCACGTGCACCAGGCGCAGCGGCAGGTCGCCGCCGACCTGCCGGACGATCTCCGCCAGGTGGGACAGGCGGCGCTCCGACGTGTCGGTCACGACCAGGGACGCGGGACGGCGGGCGCCCCGCTCCTGCCGCGCCAGGCACCAGGCCAGCGCCGTGCCCGCGCCGCCGGCGCCGAGCAGCACGGCGTTCGCGCCCGTGCGCTGCCAGTGGTCGGCCGGGACGATCGCGTCGAGCGCCAGCTCGCCCGCCACCGGGTCCTTCGCGAAGCCGTGCAGGCCGTCGGCCTCCTTGGTGACGCAGCTGATCTCCTCCATCAGCGTCGCCAGGGGACGCCGGGCGGCGAACAGGTCGCCCGCGGCCTCCGCCACGGCCACCTTGTGGCTCGTGATCTGCATGCCCGCGGCCAGCGGATCGGCCGCCAGGAACTCGACGATCCGTCGCGCGTCCGCGGCCGGGGCGCCCACCGGCAGGTCGATGCCCCGCAGCACGGCCTGCCCGAGGCCCAGCTCGGCGGCCCAGACGGGGAAGACCCGCTGGATGGAGGAGGAGCCGGTCGAGACGCCGAGGAAGTAGATCGTCGGCTGCTCCGCGGGCACCAGGTGGTCCGGGCCCAGCACGGTCAGCGGGGTCGTCGAGGGTGCGACAGCGGTCATGGTGGTCCTTCGGGGTGGAGCGACGGCAGCGCGCCAGAGTAGGCGCTTCCGGTGTCAACCCCGTGAACTCCCAGGTTCAGGGGTCAGACCAGCAGCAGCGACGTCGCCAGCAGCACGGGCACCGCGCCGAGCGTGGTGATGAGCCCGGCGTCGCGGGCGAGCACGACGCCGGTGCCGTACCGGGTCGCGTAGTTGTGCACGTTCTGCGCCGTCGGCAGGGCCGCCAGCACCACGGCCACGTGCAGCTGCTGCGGGTCCAGCCGGAACAGCAGGGTCCCGGCCGCCAGCGCGATCGCGGGCATGACCAGCAGCTTCAGCCCGCTGGCCAGCAGCACGTCCCGCCGCTCCGAACCGGCGCCGAGCGGCCGGGCGCCGTGCAGGGACATCCCGAACCCGGCCAGCATCAGGGGCACCGAGGCGCCGGCCAGCAGCTTCAGCGGCTCCAGGACCAGGGCGGGCACCGGCGCGCCCGTGACGGCCACGACCAGGCCCAGCACCGCGGCCACGATGAGGGGGTTCTTCAGCGAGGTCAGCACCGTGCCGCCCAGGGTGCGGCGCCGCTCGCTGGTCGCGGCGTCCAGCACCACCAGGGCGGTCGGAGCGAACACGGCCAGCTGCAGCAGCATCACCGGCGCCGTGTAGGCCGGGCTGCCCAGCACGTAGACGGCGACCGGCAGGCCGATGTTGTTGGCGTTCACGTAACCGGAGGAGAGGGCGCCGACCGTGACGGGCCCGAGCGTCCGCCGCCACGCGAGCCGGGCGACGACCGCGTAGAGCAGGAAGGCCGAGACGGCGGCGATGGCCGACACCGCCAGCACCGGCGAGAACAGCACGTCCACCCGCGCTCCGGCGACGACGGTGAAGAGCAGGGCGGGCGCCGCCACGAAGAAGACGAAGCGGCTGAGCACCGGACGCGCGCCCGGTCCCAGCACGTCGGTGCGCGCGAGCGCGTAGCCGACGGCGATGATCACGCCGATGACCGCGAACCCCTGCAGCACCCCGGTCATCCGACCCATCCTGCCCCGCAGGCCGACGGGGCGCCTGAGCCGGACGGTGCGAGCGGAGGTCGGTGACGTGCCGCTCGATGCCGCTGTGAAGCGCTCGGAGCGGCATCGAGCGGCACGTCACCGCCCCGTCAGCGGACCAGGGCGAATCCGCCGGCCGGCAGCAGCACCTTCCCGGAGGCGGGCACCCGCACCGCACCGGCGCTGCGGCCGTCGGCGTGGAACCGCTGGGCCGTCGCGCCGGGGGTCGACCGGGCGGTCTGCTCCCGCCCGAGGGTGTTGACGACCAGCCGGGTCGCGGAGGATCCCGTGCCGAACACCGCGGTCTGCACCAGCGGCCGCACCAGCACGGCGTCGATCCGCACGGTGCCCGAAAGCGCCGTGACGGTCAGCCGGTCCCCCTTCACGACGCCGAGCGGCTGCGGCAGCAGGGCGCCGGGCTGCGCCGTGATCCCCTGCGCGCCGACCGTCGAGGTCAGCCGGACGGCACCGCCCGCCGAGGTCCAGCGCGAGGTCGGCGTCGCCGTCGAGCCCTTCCTCGGGGCCAGCACGACCGCCTCCACCACGTGGCCGCCCGCACCGATCGACAGCGTCGCGCGCTGCCCCTTCCGCAGGGTCAGGCCCTTGCCGCCGCTCCAGGCGCGCTCGGCGCTGGAGGCGGGGTCGGGCGTGAACACGGTGCCCGTGGTCGAGGCGGTCTCCGCCTCCACCACCCGCAGCCCGTCGCGCTCGCCGAGGGCGCCGAGCCGCTGAGCCTGGCGCGCGACCGCGGGGTGGGCGTCCAGCGCCAGCATGGTGAGCAGGCCGTGGATCGTGCTCTCCGCGCCGCCGTTGCGGTTGACCGAGCCGTCCGGCTGCACGCCGTCGGTCGTCACCCCGGTCGCCGGGTCGTAGACCGCCTTCCCGCTGCGGTTCGCGCCGAAGTACCAGGCCGCCTGCACCGCGGCGAGGGCGTCGCCGCCGGCGGTCCGGGCCGCGAGCAGGTCCTGCACCCGCGAGTCGACGCCGTAGGCGATCTGGGTGCGGTCGGTCGGGGCCGGGCCCCACAGGTTGTCCGGGCCCCCGGCCGCCAGCAGGTCGGGCTGGACGCCGGTGGTGTCGCGCAGCACCGCGGCGCGGGAGGCGCGGGTGCCCAGGGCGTGGTCGGCCGCGGCGAGCGCCGCGCTCATCTGGGACGCCCAGGGGTGCCAGCTCGTCCTCGACGCCGCGGACGGCAGGATCGCGCCGTAGGGCCAGCGCCCCGTGTCCGAGGTCGTGGCCGCCAGGCGGCGGATGCCGTCGGCGAACCGGGCCAGCGCGCGGTCCGGGCCGCGGTCGGCGGGGGCGGCGGCCGTGTAGGCCGCGAGCCCCAGCACCGCCTCGGCGGTCGCGCCGGCCTCGTCCACGATCAGCCAGGCCGGCACCCGCACGCCGTCGGCCTGGACGGTGTCGCCGTACCGGTCCAGCACCTCGCGGTCGAGGGCCCGCACGGCCAGCCGCAGCCGGTCCCGCAGGAAGGCGGCGAAGGCCGGGTCTGCCCGCACGAAGGCCGCGTACCCCTCGCCGTAGGCCCACACCGTGCGCGCCAGCCAGTAGCTGGGGCCGCTGTCGCTGGGGTCGGGCAGCTCGACGGGCTCGGCGCTGCGGTTCAGCGACCCGTCGGGCTGCATCCACAGCACGACGTTCCCGGCGTCCGCGCCGGAGGTCGTCTGGAAGTACGCGAGGCCGCGCAGCACCGCCTCGGCCTTCTGCCGCGCTGCGGCGTCGCCGGTCTGCCGCCACTGGCGCAGGTAGACGACGGCGGCACGGCTGACGTCGTCGCTGTTGAACGCGCCCTGCGTCCAGGTGTTCGTCGCGGGGTCCAGCGTGCCGCCGCCGATGCGGCGGAACGAGCCGTCGTCGTTCCGGTCGGCGTAGGTCCAGGGCAGCGACACCGGGTCGGCGCCGTAGGTGGAGTGGCCGGTGACCGGGTGCAGGGTGACGCGGTCCAGCAGGAAGTCGAGGTGCGCGGTGTCGGTCAGCGGCGCCGCGGCCGCGGTGGCGGGCGCCGCGGTCACCGGCAGGGCGGGCGCGACGACCAGCGCGGCGGCGGCCGCGACGGCGATCAGGGGACGGGCGGGTCTCACGGGCGAACTCCTTCGTTCGGGGATCTGCAGGCAGGGGATCCGCCGTGCAGGAGCGCTTCGCGCGGAGCGTCGAGGAGCTCCTGCACGGCGGACCGCCGGCTAGGAGGCGGAGTCGGCGACCAGGCGGGCGACGCCGATCTTCGTGTCGGCCATGCCGTAGAAGACGAACGGCTGTCCGCCGACCTCCTCGATCGCGGTGGGGAAGACGACGTTCGGCACGATGCCGGTCTTCTCCCACTCGGTCTCGGCGGAGAGCACGGGCTCGGGCGAGCGGGCCAGCACCCGGGAGGGGTCGTCGGCGTCGAGCAGCATCATGCCGGCGGCGTAGTTGACGTGCTTCTGCTGGGCGAATGCGCTGTCGATGCGACCGGTGACGCCGTGGTGCAGCAGCAGCCAGCCCTCGGGCACGCGGTAGGGAGCGGGCCCGCCGCCGATCTTCAGCTGCTCGAAGGGGAACTCGGGGCCGGCGACGAACCGGTTCTGCCGCCAGTGCGTCAGCTCGGCGAGGTCGCGCCGCACGTCCTCGACCGGCACGTAGCCGATCCAGATGCTCTCGCGGGTGTCGGGCAGCCCGGTCGGCACGTGCGGCTCCTCCCCGGGCACGGTCTCGCCGATCCCCCACATGGGACGGTGCAGCACCGCGTAGGAGCGGACGCCGCCGGGCGCGGTGACGGGCTCCGGGAAGAAGACGGTGTCCTTGTTGTGCACCAGGTTCAGGTCGGCGTCCAGCGCGTCGTCGTACGCGTAGGTGACGGGCCCCAGACGCCGCCACGCGCGCAGGTCCTCGGACACCGCGATCGCCGTGCGGGGGCCGAGCGGACCGTAGGCCACGTAGGTCATGACGTGCAGCCCGAGGTCGGCGAGGAACGTGACCCGGGGGTCCTCGACGCCGGCGTGACCGGCACCGCGCTCCCACTGCCGGTCGGGCTCGAGCACGACGCCCTGCCGCTCGACCCCCACCGGCACGCCGTCCTCGATCACGACGCGGGCCAGGCCGACGCGGGAGACGTTCCCGGCTGCGACGACGCGCGGCAGCAGGTACAGCTCGCCGTCGGGTCCCCGGCCGCTGCCCGGGTTCAGCACCCCCTCGAGCTCGAGGTCGTTCCCGGGCTCGGGCTCCATCACGAGGCCGACCCGCTCCAGGCGGTAGGGCACCGTCGTGGCGGTGGAGGCGGTGGTCGTCATGACGGTCATCCCTTCACGCCCGAGCCGATGTCGCTCGAGACGAAGTAGCGCTGGAACACGATGAACAGCACGATCACGGGCACGGCGAGCACGAGCGCCCCCGCGGTGACCGCGCCGAACGGGTTGGCGGTCGAGCTGGCGACCGCGCTGATGTAGTTGGCGAGCGAGACGGCCAGCGGCTGCTTGTCGGCCTGCTTGGTGATCAGGAACGGCCACAGGAACTCGTTCCAGGGTCCGATGAAGGTCAGCAGCAGCGCGGTCACCATGGCGGGTCGCACCAGCGGGATGGCGACGCTCCAGAGCAGCCGCACCTCGCGGGCGCCGTCGATGCGGGCGGCCTCGAACATCTCCCGCGGCACCTGCAGGAAGTACTGGCGGAACACGATGACCGCGGTCGAGTTGATCGCGAAGGGCAGGATCATGCCCAGCAGGTTGTCCGCCAGCCCGTAGTCGCGGGCGATCAGCACGTACAGCGGGATCTGCAGCAGCTGGAACGGGATCACCTGCACCAGCAGCACCAGGGCGAAGGTGGCGCCCCGGCCCCGCCACTCGAGCACGGCGAGCGCGTAGCCCACGAGCACCCCGAACACGACGGTGCAGAGCAGCACCCCTCCGGTGAACAGCCCCGAGTTCAGCAGGCCGGTCAGCAGGCTGATGCGGCTGTTCACCGCGGCGAAGTTCTCCAGCGTCAGGTTGCCGGGGTCGGGCACCAGGCCCGACAGCGTCTGGTCCGGGGTGCGCTGCAGCGAGCCGACCACCATGTAGTAGAAGGGGAAGAGGAAGGCGACCGCGCCGATCCCCAGCACGACGCCGCGCAGGGTCGCGGTGCCCTTCGAGCGCCTGCGCGCACGGGGCCGGGGAGCCGCCGGCGCCTGGCGCGCGGACGCCTCGGAGCCGACGGCGGCAGCGCCCTCCTGGACCAGTGGCCGAGTCATTCGTTCCTCCCGCCGGCGAACCGGTTCTGCAGATAGGCGATGACCAGCACCGCGACGACCAGCACCAGGCCGATCGCGCTGGCGACGTCGGGCAGGCCCTGCTCGACGCCCAGCTGGTACATCAGGTAGACGGGCGTGTTGGACGACCCGTTCGGGCCGCCGCCGGTCAGCAGGTACGGCTCCGTGAACAGGTTCGCCCCGGTGACGGTGGAGACCAGCAGCACCAGCAGGGTCGCCGGCCGCACCCCGGGCACGGTCACCGAGAAGAACTGGCGCACGGCGTTCGCGCCGTCGGTGGAGGCCTGCTCGTACAGGTCCTTCGGCACGTTCTGCAGCGCGGCGAGGTACAGCAGGATGTAGAACCCCAGCTGCTTCCAGGTGACGTAGACCGCGATCACCGGCATCGCCAGGCCCTGGTTCACGAGCCACGACGGGTTCGGCGCCAGCGGCCCCAGCAGGTTGTTCACCAGCCCGTCGCCGCCGAACAGGAACAGCCACACGCCGACCAGGGCCACCGAGGCCGTGATGTACGGCAGGTAGAAGCTGACGCGCAGGAAGACCCTGGCGTGCAGCACCTTGTTGAGGGCGGAGGCGAGCAGCAGCGACAGCACGACCGTCAGCGGCACGTTGATCAGCAGGAAGACGCCGACGTTGCCGAAGGACTGCACCACCTGGGCGTTGCTGAAGGCGTAGACGAAGTTCGCGAACCCTACGAAGGGGTAGGAGACGTCTGCGCCCGGCGCCGCGAAGAAGAAGTCGTGGAAGGCGATCCACACGGCGTAGACGACCGGGGCCGCGAACACCGCCAGCACGAACACCAGGTACGGGGCGCTGAACAGCAGCCCCAGCGGGTTCTTCCCCAGCAGGCGGTGCTTCAGGCCCGCCTCCGGGTTCGCCCGCTCCTGCGTGCGGCGGGTGCCGACTGCTGCGCTCACGGCTGCGCCTCCAGGGTGTCGATGGTCTTCGCGGCGCTCGCCAGGGCGTCGGCCGGACTGCCGTTCCCGAAGATCACCGAGCTCGTCCAGGCGTTGCGGAACGTCTGCATCTCCTGCACGGTGTTCGGGCCCGACGGCACCTCGACCGTGCGGGTCGCCAGGGACCCGAACAGCCCGTACTCCGGGTGCTTCGAGAAGTAGTCCTGGTACGTGGACGCCAGGTCGGGCCGGATCGGCATCTGACCGGTGATGTCGAGGAACTGCGCGTCCTGCTGCTCGCTCGTCGCGAACTTCAGCAGGTCCCACGCCGTGCCCTTGTGCTGGCAGGCGGTGTACATGCCGATGTTCTTCGCGTCGCTGAAGGTGTGGATGTCGTCCACCGGCATGCCGTCGGGCGTCGGCACGGGGATCGCCGCCCAGTCGACGTCCTTGTAGTAGCTGACCGCCCACGGGCCGACGATCGCCATGGCGGAGTAGCCGTCGGCGAACGCGTCGCCCTGGTACTGCTCCGGGCTCGACAGCCCCTCCTCGTAGAGGGTCCGCCAGAGGTCGGCCACCTGGCGCCCGGTGGCGTCGTCGAAGGTCGCCCTCCCGTCCTCGATCAGCTGCTTCCCGCCGCTCGCCGCGGCGTACAGCGGGAAGAAGTCGTTGTTCATCTGGAAGAACTCGTTGGTCGGCGCCGGCTGGATCGCGACCTTCGCGGCCCCGGACTCCACGATCTTCCGAGCGGCGGCCAGGAAGCCGGAGTAGGTGCCGAGCGACGGGTCCGTCGGGTCCACGCCCGCCTTCGCCAGCAGCTTCTCGTTGAGGAAGATGACGACCGGGTTCGACTTCCACGGCAGCTGGTAGAAGTCGCCGTCCACGGCCGAGCGGTACTGGTCCGCGACCGCTCCGCTGCGGCCCTCGATGTAGGAGTCGCCGTCGGGGAACCTCGACAGGTCGACCAGGCCGCCCTGCTTCTCGAACTGGCCGACCGCGAAGGGCGCGGTGTTCAGCACCAGGCAGGGCGCGTTGCCGGCGGTGATCGCGGCGCTGATGACCGCCTCGCTGGTCTTGCCGGCGGGGATCTCCTGGGCCGTCACCGTCTGGTCGGGGTGGTCGGCGTTCCACGCCTTCACCATCTGCTTCCCCCAGGTCACCTCCTGCTCGTTGTTCGAGTACCAGATGGTGATCGGGCCCTTCGACGTCAGGCTCGGGCTGCCGGCCCTCGAGCCGCCGCAGGCGCTGAGCGCCAGTGCGGTCACGGCGGCGACGGCGACCGCGGCGATGCGGCGCCCTCTCGCTGTACGGGGCATGCGCCCCTCCTCCCTCTCGGTCATGCGGGTGCCGGGCCGGAGGGTGCCGGACCGGGGGCTGCGGGGCCGGCGGGCGCCGGGCCGGTGGAGTCGCGCACCACGAGCCGCGCGGGCTCCAGGCGCACCTCGGTCGGGGCGCCGCCGGCCAGCAGGTCGAGCAGCGCCTGCGCGGCGGCGGCGCCCCAGCGGGTGGGGTGCGTGCCGACGGTCGTCAGGGCCGGGTGGGTCCACTGCGCGATCTCCGCGTCGTCGAAGCCGCAGACGGACAGGTCCAGCGGCACCCTGATCCCGCGCCGCATCGCGCGCCCCGTGGCGGCGACCGCCGCGACGTCGTTGCCGCAGACGAGCGCGGTGGGACGGTGCTCCGCGGGCAGGTCCAGCAGCCGGTCGGCGACCTCGGCGGCGGCGGCCGGCGAGAAGTCGGTCTCGACGATCAGCGGCTCGACGCCCCGCTCGTGCAGGGCGGCGCGGAAGGCGTCCGCGCGGCGCGCCCCGTGCTCCAGGGTGCGGGGGCCGGCGATCACCGCGACGCGGCGGTGCCCCAGGTCGGCCAGGTGCTGCACGGTGGCCCGGACCCCCGCCACGTCGTCGACGACCACCGACGAGCAGCGCGGGTCGCCGGAGGGTCCGATGGTCACCGCGGGCAGCCCCAGCTCCGCCAGCAGCGGCAGCCGGGGGTCGTCCGGCCGCAGGTCGCCCAGCAGCACGCCGTCGACGCGGCGGTCGTCGGCCAGGGCGCGGTAGTGCGCGGCCTCGTCGCGGTCGGGCGCCAGCATGCTCAGGGTCAGCGTGCGGCCGGCGGCGATCAGCACCTGCTCCGCCCCGGCGATGAACGGCGGGTAGAAGGGGTCCGCCGCGACCAGCCGCGGGTCGCGGGCGATCACCAGCCCGACGGAGTACGCGAGCCGGGTCGACAGGGCGCGGCCCTGCAGGCTCGGGCGGAAGCCCAGCTCGTCCGCCACGGCGAGGATGCGCCGCTTCGTGTCCGCGGCGACCCCGGGGCGGTCGTTCAGCGCGAAGGAGACGAGCCCCTTGCTGACGCCGGCGGCGCGGGCGACGTCGGCGATCGTGGGCTTGCCCGCCATCGTGCGCCTCCCGTCGTCTTTGAACCGGTTTAGGAACCCTATCGGCTGCCACGGCGTTCCTGGTCACTTTTGCAGCAACTGCTCAGCGGGCCGCCGACGTCGTGCTCGCCGCGGTGCTGCTGGTGCTGGTCGTCACCGCAGCGCCCTCCTGGTCCCCCTTCGCGGACGCCGCGCAACGAACGTGCGCGAACGGCAGTTCCGTGCATGTCGTGCGCACGAAAGCCTCGTCATGCGCGCCGTACCGTCGTCTGCGAGCGAAGGAGGCGCATCGTGCGGCTGCCCACGACCACCCCGCCCGTCGTCGACGCCGCGAGCGCCGACTGGCAGCAGTTGAAGACCGCGGTCACCGCGTTCCGCGCGCTGCAGCAGAAGGACGGCTCGCTGGCCCCCGGGTCCGACGCGGGCGCGGCCGCCGCGCACGTCGAGGAGGTCCGCGCGGCGGTGCAGGCGCTGGCACCCGCCTTCCCGGTCGACGCCGAGTACCTCGCCGCGCTCGACGCCGACCTGGCCGCGTGGTCCGCCGGCGGCTTCGGCGTGCCGGACTTCCGCGCCTCCCTCGCCGCGTTCCAGCCCCAGCAGCACCGCGTCGACGGGCTGCGGCACCTGGTCGTCTTCCCCATGACCACGCAGAACGGGTCGCCCGACCGGCTGCTCGAGGCGGTGCTGGTCGACGTGATCTGGCCGCAGTTCATCGACGGCCTGGAGCGCGAGGCCTTCACGAACCCGCTGTTCGTGCCCCTGCGCTTCGTCGACTTCACCGGCGGCTACGACACCGACTCCGCGGTGCTGTTCCCCGAGACCGTCGCGATGAAGGAGCTGATCCCCTTCACCTGGGGCGCGATCTTCCAGGACCGCGAGGCCGCGCGCTTCCGCCGCGTGGTCGCGGAGGCCACGCGCATCACGAAGCTGCAGCTGCCGCAGGACGCGCAGCGGCTGCTCGACGACCAGGCCCTCTGCGAGCGGGCCTTCGTGCTGTGGGACCTGGTGCACGACCGCACCCACATGCGGGGAGACCTGCCGTTCGACCCCTTCATGATCAAGCAGCGGATGCCGTACTTCCT
>JAKONM010000176.1 GCA_022701925.1 Microbacteriaceae bacterium | reverse complement strand
CGTCACAGCCGCGCCGCAGCAGCGGCGGCGGCCATGGACTCAGATCTGGAAGCCGATGGCGCGCATCATGTCCTTGCCGTCGTCGGTCATCTTCTCGGGACCCCAGGGCGGCATCCACACCCAGTTGATCCGGAAGCGCTCGACGTGGCCGTCCAGGGCCTGCGCGGTCTCGTCCTCGATCACGTCGGTCAGCGGGCAGCCGGCGGAGGTGAGCGTCATGTTGATGACGAGCGCGTCGTTCTCGTCGTCCCAGCCGAGGTCGTAGATCAGGCCGAGGTCGACGACGTTCACGCCCAGCTCGGGGTCGACGACGTCCTTCAGCGCCTCCTGCAGCTCGTCGAAGCGCTCCGGCGCGAGTGCGGTCGCCACGTCAGACCGTCGCCTCGGCGGTGAGGAACCGGTCGTAGCCCTCGTCCTCGAGCCGGTCGGCCAGCTCGGGGCCGCCCTCCTCGGCGACGCGGCCGTTCACGAACACGTGCACGAAGTCCGGCTTGATGTAGCGCAGGATCCGCGTGTAGTGGGTGATCAGGAGCACGCCCAGGTCGGTCTCCGACTTCGCGCGGTTGACGCCCTCGGACACGATCTTCAGCGCGTCGACGTCCAGCCCGGAGTCGGTCTCGTCGAGCACGGCGAAGCGGGGCTTCAGCAGCTCGAGCTGCAGGATCTCGTGGCGCTTCTTCTCGCCGCCCGAGAAGCCCTCGTTGACGTTGCGCTCGGCGAAGGCCTGGTCCATGCGCAGGTCGCCCATCGCGCCGCGGACGTCCTTCACCCAGCCGCGGATCGCGGGCGCCTGGCCGTCGATCGCGGTCTTCGCGGTGCGGAGGAAGTTGGAGACGGTGACGCCGGGGATCTCGACCGGGTACTGCATCGCCAGGAAGAGGCCGGCGCGGGCGCGCTCGTCCACGCTCATGGCCAGCACGTCCTCGCCGTCCAGCGTGATGGAGCCGGAGTCGACCGTGTAGCGCGGGTGGCCGGCGATCGTGTAGGCCAGCGTCGACTTGCCGGACCCGTTGGGGCCCATGACGGCGGGCGTCTCACCGGTGCTGATGGTGAGGTCGACGCCGCGCAGGATCGGCTTCGTGCCCTGCTCGGTCTCGATGGAGACGTGGAGGTCGCGGATCGCGAGGGTGGACATGCAGGTGTTCCTTCGTGTGGTCGTCGGTGGCGTCCCGCGCCCCGGGGAGGGCGGCGCGACGGTGTCTAGTCGGCCGCGGGCACCGGGGTCGGGTCGACGAGCACGTCGGCCCCGTCCACGAGCACCCGGAAGACGGGGACCGGCTCGTAGGCCGGCAGGGTGAGCGGACGGCCGGTCCGCAGGGAGAACTTGGAGCCGTGGGCCCAGCACTCCAGCGTGTCGTCCTCGACGAAGCCCTCGGCCAGCGAGATGTCGCCGTGCGTGCAGGTGTCGCCGATGGCGTGGATGTCGCCGGCCGAGTCCTTGACGACCGCGACCGGCACGCCGCCGACGAGGACCCGCAGGGCGGTGTCCTGCTCCAGGTCGTCGACGCCGCAGACGCGCTCCGGCGCGGTCACGAGCGCGCCCCGGCCAGCTCGGCCTCGATCGCGTCCTGCAGGCGCTGCTCCAGCTCGGGCACGCCGATCTTCTGCACGATGGACGACAGGAATCCGCGGACGACCAGGCGGCGTGCCTGGTCCTCCGGGATGCCCCGCGCCTGCAGGTAGAACAGCTGCTCGTCGTCGAACCGGCCGGTCGCCGAGGCGTGGCCCGCTCCGGCGATGTCCCCGGTCTCGATCTCGAGGTTCGGGATGGAGTCCGCGCGGGTGCCGTCGGAGAGCACCAGGTTGCGGTTCTGCTCGTAGGAGTCGGTGCCGGTGGCGTCCGGCCCGATCAGCACGTCGCCGACCCAGACCGTGTGCGCGCCGGCGCCCTGCAGGGCGCCGCGGTACTCCACGCGCCCCTTCGTGTGGTCGCCCTGGTGGAACAGGAAGACCTGGCTCTCCAGGTGCTGGCCCGCGTCCGCGAAGTAGACGCCGAGCAGCTCGCCGTCCGCGCCCGCGCCCGCCAGGGTGACCGACGGGTTCACGCGCACGACGTCGCCGCCGAGCGACACGACGACGTGCTTGAGCCGCGCGTCGCGGCCGACCTGGGCGAAGTGGTTCGCGACGTGCTTGGCGCCGTCGGCCCAGTCCTGCACGGACACCACGGTCACGTCCGCGCCGTCCGCGACCCGGATCTCGACGTTCTCGGCCAGGTGAGCGGGCCCGGCGTTGTCCAGCACCACCACGCCGCGGGCGAAGCGCGCGACGTCGACGATGGTGTGGGCTGCACGGGGCGCGTCGCCCAGCTCGGAGCGCCGCACGGTGACCGAGCCGCCCTCCTCCGACGTCAGACGGATCAGCATCGCCTCGTCGAAGGACGACCAGGCGTTCGCCGCGGCCCGGTCCTCGGGGATGCCGGCCGTGCCGATGCGCTCGTCGTCCCGGCCGACCCAGGAGACCTCCGCGCCGCCGTCGACGGCGGTGTCCGCCTGGTAGCGGCCGCCGTCGAGGTCGCCCTCGATCAGCTGCTGCAGGTCGGCGACCGGCGTCAGCTTCCAGACCGCCTCGCGTCCGGTGACGGCCGGGAAGTCGGCCACGTCGACGGAGGCGAAGCGCTCGTTGCGCGTCTGCACCGGGACCGTGCCGTGGCCGGTCGTCGCATCGGCGATGATCGCCGGGCGGCCGCCCGTGCCGGTCACGTCCTCGATGTCGTCGCCCACCGCGGGGTTCACCGCGTCGGTCGACAGCGAGTCGACGACGTCGGTGGACTTCGGGTCGGTCATCTAGCCGACGCTCCCTTCCATGCCCATCTCGATCAGCTTGTTCAGCTCGAGCGCGTACTCCATGGGCAGCTCGCGGGCGATCGGCTCGATGAAGCCGCGCACGATCATGGCCATGGCCTCGTCCTCGGGCATGCCGCGGCTCATCAGGTAGAAGAGCTGCTCCTCGCTCACCTTCGAGACGGTCGCCTCGTGGCCGAGCTGCACGTCGTCGACGCGGATGTCGATCGCCGGGTACGTGTCGGAGCGGCTGATCGTGTCGACGAGCAGGGCGTCGCAGCGCACCGTGTTCGCCGAGTGGTGCGCGGCCGGGTCGACCCGCACCTCGCCGCGGTAGCCGGCCCGCCCGCCGCCGCGCGCGATCGACTTCGAGACGATCGACGACTGCGTGTACGGCGCCATGTGGATCATCTTGGCGCCGGCGTCCTGGTGCTGACCGGGCCCCGCGAAGGCCACCGACAGGGTCTCGCCGCGGGCGTGCTCGCCCACCAGGTAGATCGACGGGTACTTCATCGTCACCTTCGAGCCGATGTTGCCGTCGATCCACTCCATCGTCGCGCCCTCGTGGGCGATTGCCCGCTTGGTGACGAGGTTGTAGACGTTGTTCGACCAGTTCTGGATGGTCGTGTACCGCACGCGGGCGTTCTTCTTCACGACGATCTCGACGACCGCGGAGTGCAGCGAGTCGCTCTTGTAGATCGGTGCCGTGCAGCCCTCGATGTAGTGCACGTACGAGCCCTCGTCGGCGATGATCAGCGTCCGCTCGAACTGGCCCATGTTCTCGGTGTTGATCCGGAAGTAGGCCTGCAGCGGGATCTCGACGTGCACGCCCTTCGGCACGTAGACGAAGGAGCCGCCCGACCACACCGAGGTGTTCAGCGCGGCGAACTTGTTGTCGCCCGCGGGGATGACGGTGCCGAAGTACTCCTGGAACAGCTCCGGGTGCTCCTTGAGCGCCGTGTCCGTGTCCATGAAGATGACGCCCTGCTCCTCCAGCTCCTCCTGGATCTGGTGGTAGACGACCTCGGACTCGTACTGGGCCGCGACGCCGCCGACGAGGCGCTGGCGCTCCGCCTCGGGGATGCCGAGCTTCTCGTACGTGGCCCGGATGTCCTCGGGCAGGTCCTCCCACGTCTGCGCCTGGCGCTCCGTGGACTTGACGAAGTACTTGATGTTGTCGAAGTCGATGCCCGACAGGTCGGCGCCCCACAGCGGCATCGGCTTGCGCTCGAACATCGACAGGCCCTTGAGCCGGTTCTTGAGCATCCACTCGGGCTCGCTCTTGCGGTGCGAGATGTCGGTCACGACCTCGGCGGAGATGCCGCGTCGTGCGGAGGCTCCCGCCTTGTCGGAGTCGGCCCAGCCGAACTCGTAGACGCCCAGCCCCTCGAGCTCGGGTCGGTCGATCAGCACGTCTGTCATCGTCGGTGCTCCTCTCGTCACTGGTCACAACCGGTTCGGCCGCAGGCGCATTCCGCCTGCGCGCGTCGCCGTACGATTCTTCGCGGGCGGGTCGTGCTCCGTGCTCGGAGCCGCCAGGACTGGCTCGCAGACCCCCTGAGCGCTCGATCTCCGGCGCCAGGACCGCCCCAGATGCTACCGCCGCACGGCACCCAGGAGGCGTCCCGCCCGTGACCACCCCATCGATCATCAGGTTGCGGGACCGGCTGCTGCCGGCGGCCGTCGACGGCCGCGTGCGCGTCGCCGCGGTCGCCTCCCTGATCGCGGAGGTGCTGATCATCGGGACCGGCGCCGCGGTCCGGCTCACCGGCTCCGGACTGGGCTGCCCGACGTGGCCGCGATGCACGTCGGAGTCCTTCACGACGACGCCGGAGATGGGCGTGCACGGCGTCATCGAGTTCGGCAACCGCCTGCTCACCTTCGCGCTGGTCGTCGTCGCCGTGCTCGCGGTCGCCGCCGTCTGGCGCCTCCGCCGGGACCGCCGCGACCTGTTCGCGCTGGCCCTGGTGCAGCTGGCGAGCATCCCGGTGCAGGCCGTGCTCGGCGGCATCACGGTGTGGACCGGGCTGAACCCCTGGGTCGTCGCGGCCCACTTCGTCTTCTCGCTGCTGCTCGTCACCCTGATGACCGTGTTCGTGCACCGCACGAGGACGGCCCCCGGCCCCCGCGTGCTGGCCGTGCCCGCTCCCCTCGCCGCGGTCGCCGTCGGTGCCGGGGCCGCCTCCGCGGTGACGCTGCTGCTCGGCATCGTGACGACCGGGTCCGGCCCGCACGCGGGGGACGCCGACGCGCCGCGCAACGGCCTCAGCGCGGTCGTGCTGGTGCAGGTGCACGAGTCCGCCGCCTGGGTGCTCTTCGCCCTGACGATGGTGCTGGTCGTCGCCGCGACGGCGAAGCGGCTGCCGCTGCAGCGCCCGGCGACCCTGCTGCTCACCGTCGAGGCGCTGCAGATCGCGGTCGGCATCACGCAGGTGGCGCTCGACTGGAACGCCGGCGTGGTCATCGTGCACGTGTTCCTGGCCGCCTGCCTCACCGCCGCGACGGCGAACGTGCTGCTGCACCTGCGCCGCCCCGTGGCGGACGTCCTCGAGCAGCCGTCCGTCCGCCTGGACGCCGCGCGGCGCTGACGCGTCCCCGGCCCGCACGGCACCGGCGGCGGCTTGCGCGAACCGCAGCGCCGGTCGGTCCTGCGGCCGCCGTTCCCGACGGGGCTCCTCCCCGCTGCTGGTGCGGCCGAGCGCTCAGCCCCTCCTGCGACAGGGGGCCTCGCCGGCACCCGGGCGACGCGCGACCGGGCCGGCGTGCGCCGCCCGGGTGCGCGGCCGGGCTGCGGCAACGCGTGCGACCGCGTCGGCGCCGGTCGACGACGTGACGGTCAGAACAGCAGGGCGTCGACCGCGATGCCGATGAACAGCAGCGACAGCGAGCCGATGGAGGCGTGGAAGACGCGCATCGGCGCGACCTCCTCGCCCCGCAGGGCTCGGGCGTAGAGGCGGTGCGTCTCGAGGACGAACCAGCCGCCGGCGCCCAGCGCCACGACCGCGTAGACCGGGCCCATGCCGGCCACCGGGATCAGCAGCAGGGAGCAGGCCAGCGTCGCCCACGCGTAGAGCACCGTCTGCAGCCCGACCTGCAGCGGCGTCCGGACGGCGCCGAGCATCGGCACGCCGACGGACGAGTAGTCGTCGCGGTAGCGCATCGACAGCGGCCAGTAGTGCGGCGGCGTCCACAGGAAGATCACCGCGAAGAGCACCCAGGCGGCGGGCGACAGCGTCCCCGTCACCGCGGCCCAGCCGATCAGCACCGGGAAGCAGCCCGCCAGGCCGCCCCAGACGATGTTCTGGCTGGTGCGGCGCTTCAACCACAGCGTGTAGACGAAGACGTAGAACGCGATCGCCGCCAGCGACAGCGCGGCCGCGAGCCAGGTGGTGGCGAAGCCCAGCAGCGCCGTCGACGCGAGTGTCAGCAGCGCGGCGAAGACCGTCGCCTGCCGGGCCGTCAGGTCCCCGGTGACCAGCGGGCGGTGCCGGGTGCGGTGCATCACGCGGTCGATGTCGCGGTCGATCACCATGTTGAAGGCGTTCGCGGCGCCCGCGGACAGCGTGCCGCCGATCAGCGTGGCCGCGATCAGCCGGGGGTCCGGCACCCCGCGGGCGGCCAGGATCATGACCGGCACGGTGGTCACGAGCAGCAGCTCGACGACCCGCAGCTTCATCAGCGCGACGTACCCGCGGACCTGCCGTCCGGCGGACGCCGGACGACGGCCGCCGGGGTTCCCGGCGTGCCCCTCCGACGCCTCGACCGCGGTGCTCACTGGTGGGGATTCTATGTGAATGTCCGGGCGCTCGAAGCCCGCGCCCACCCCCGCGCGGGACCATCGCGGCAGTCCGGAGGCGCTCATCCCGGCATCAATAGACTGGCCTGCGGCCGACGCCCAGCCCCGGCACAAGGATTCGAAAGACGGAAGGCAGCACGTGACCGACCTGCAGACCAGAACCGGCTCGACGCTCGAGTGGACCGACCTCGACCAGAAGGCCGTCGACACCGTGCGGGCCCTCGCGGCCGACGCGGTGCAGAAGGCCGGCAACGGCCACCCGGGCACGGCGATCAGCCTGGCGCCGCTCGCCTACCTGCTCTTCCAGAAGGTCATGCGGCGCGACCCGTCCGACTCCACCTGGCTCGGGCGCGACCGGTTCATCCTGTCCAACGGCCACTCCTCGCTGACGCAGTACATCCAGTTCTACCTGGGCGGCTACGGTCTCGAGCTCGACGA
>JAKONM010000170.1 GCA_022701925.1 Microbacteriaceae bacterium | reverse complement strand
CGGGTCCCGTCTTCTTCGGCGCGGCCGCGGGCGTGACGACCGCGACGGTGAGGGTCGCGGAGGCCACCTGGTCCGACAGGGTGCGCTGCTGGGCGAGCAGCTGCTCCAGGCTCGTCTGCCGCGCGGTCAGCGCGCCCTCGATCTCCACCAGCGCCGCCGACGAGTCCGCCTGCCGCAGCAGCCCCTGCAGCCGGGCGATGGAGGTGCGCAGGTTCGCGATGCGCACCGCGTAGTCGGTCACGCGGCTGGTGACGTCCGTCGCGTCGATCGTCACGTCGCGCACCTCGTCGCCCTCCTCCTCGATCGCCGCGAGCACGCGCGGGAAGGCGTCGGACGGGATGCGCAGGGTCAGCTGCGCGGTCGGCCGGCCCGACGGGTCCTCGGACGCGCGGGCGACGCTGCCGCCCGCCTGCTGCACCAGGGCCTGCACGCGGTCGGCGACCTGGATCGGCTTCTCGGCGATCAGGCGCAGCGAGCCGGTGGTCACCACGGAGCGGTCCGCCGCCGCCTGCTGCGCCGCGCCGCCGGATCCGCTCGAGCCGCCGGAGCTCGTCGCGGACCGGTCCTGCGCCGCGGGCAGGCGGCCGCTGCTCGACTGGAAGTCGACCTCGCCGCTGCCGGCCGCCGACGTGGCCGACCCGCCCGCGCTGGTGCAGGCGGTCAGCGCGCCGACGCTCAGCAGCACGACGGCGATCCCGGAGACGGAGCGGCGCACGGAGGACCTCCTTCTGAGCGCCCCCTCGGACGCCCTCACCCGTACGTGTCCGCAGGGCGCTCCTCCCTCTCGCAGATCCGCACTGCTCCACCGACACGCCGCATCCGAGGCCTCCGAACCCGGCGTGTCGCCCGATCTCTGCGGATCCGCGAGGACCTGGCCGGCGGAGGCGCGGGGCCGACGCCTCAGGCGGCGCGCACCCGCTCGGCCAGCAGCGCCAGCTGGCGCACCCGCTCGGCGGGCTCGGGCACGTGACCCTCCGCGATCTCCGGGTGCGGCTCGGCGGTCGGGATGCGACCCGCCAGCCAGGCGCCGTGGGCGGCGGGCACGATCACGTCGTGGACGCCCCACCGCACCAGCACGGGCACGCGGATCTCCGCCGGGTCGAAGCCCCACGCCCGCACGAAGGCCAGGTCGTCGTCGATCCAGCCGCCGACCCCCGGCCGGTGCGCCTCCCGCAGCTCGGCTTCGAAGACGGCCAGCGCCTCGGGCCGTTCCAGCCGCTCGCGGTCCTCCTGCGACAGGTCCCGGTCGGCGCCCAGCACGGCGGGCCGGTCGGAGTCGAGCCGCTCCACGTCCGCCAGCGACTCGCGGTGCAGCTCGGCGGCCAGTCGCGCCTCGCCCTCCGCGGCCCAGCCGAACTCGGTCGCGTTCAGCGGGTCCATGCCGCAGGTCCAGTCCAGGCCGTCGGCGTCCCAGGGGGCGATGCCGACCCGGCACTCCGCCACCACGACGCGGTGCGGCAGCGCCCACGCCGCGGCCAGGGCGTGCGGCCCGCCGCCGGAGCCGCCGGTCACCGCCACCCGGCCGAGGCCGAGCGCGCCGATCACGACCGCGACGTCCGCCGCCGCGTCCACGACCTGGCGGCCCGGCAGCCGCGTGGACTCGCCGTAGCCGGGGCGGTCCAGCGTCAGCAGGCGCACGCCCGCGTCCCGCACGCCCGCGAGGTCGACCGGGTGGCCCAGCCGCGAGCCCGGGGTGCCGTGCAGCCCGATCACCGGCACGCCGTCCGGGTCGCCCCACTCCGCGACCGCGATCACGCGGCCGTCGGGCGCCGTGCAGCGGTGCTCCACGGCGGTCACGCCGGCAGCGCCTGCACCAGATCGGCCCACAGGTCGTCGGCGTCCGCCAGTCCGATCGACAGCCGCACCAGCCCCTCCGGGATCGTGGGCGCCTCGGAGGACCAGCGCCGCCGCCGCTCCAGCGACGACTCCACGCCGCCCAGGCTGGTCGCCGCGCGCCACAGCCGCACGCCGCCGACCAGCGCGTCCGCCCGCTCCGCATCGGGCAGCACGGCGGAGACGATGCCGCCGAAGCCGGGGTAGCGCACCTCGACGACCCCCGCGTGCCGCCGGAGCCGCTGCACCAGCTCCTGCGCGGTGGCCTGGGCCCGCTCCATCCGCACCGCCAGGGTGCGCAGGCCGCGCAGGGCCAGGAAGGCCTCGAACGGCGACGGGACCGCGCCGTGCAGCGACCGCTGCGCCAGCAGCCGGGGCGCCAGCGTGCCGTCCGCGGTGAGCACGGCGCCCATCAGCAGGTCGCTGTGCCCGGCCAGGTACTTGGTGACGGAGTGGACGACCAGGTCGGCCCCGTGCTCCAGCGGGCGCTGCAGCAGCGGGGTGGCGAAGGTGTTGTCCACCGCCACCAGCGCCCCGTTCGCGTGCGCGCCCTCGATGATCGCGGGCAGGTCGGCCACCTCGAGCGCGGGGTTGGTGGGCGACTCCAGCCACACCAGCGCCGCGCCGAGGGAGGCCGCGACGACCCCGTCGGCGTCCGTCACGTCGACCCAGGCGACCCGCACCGCGCCGCGCTCCTCCAGCTCGCGCAGGCACATCACGGTGCCCGTGTAGGAGTGGCGGGGCGCGACGACCAGCCCGCCCACCGGCACCAGGTCGAGCACCGCGCCGATCGCCGCCATGCCGGAGGCGTACGAGACGCAGCGTCCGCCCTCCAGCGCGCCCAGCGCGTCCTCGAACGCGGTCCAGGTGGGGTTCCCGTACCGGCCGTACTCCAGCTCGCCGTACGAGCCGTAGGTCGAGGCCAGCACCACCGGCGCGTTCAGCGGCACGTCGGGGCCGGCGGCCGGGCGCCCCGCCACGACCGCCCGGGTGGTGAAGTGCAGCGGTCGCTGGTCGTCGGGCATGCGCCGATCCTGCCCGACGGGTCCGACCGAGGGCGCCGACCTCCTGCCGGACGCCCTCGTGCGACGGGAGCGCGGTCCCGCAGGCGGCCCGCGGGTTCCTAGGCTGGTCGTCCGTGCCGGACCATCGCCTGCAGCAGTCGCCGCTCGCCCCGCTGGTCGCGTTCTCCGCCGCCACGAACCTGGGGCTCGCGGGCCGCGCCGTGCGGGTGCGGGACGACGTGCCGCAGGCGCCGCGCGTGCGGGCGCTGCTGCGGGGCTTCGGCGCGCGGCTCGTCGAGCAGGGGGAGCAGCTGCTCGTCGCAGGCGATGCCGCAGCGGCCCCGGAGGGGGCGCTGGTCGTCACGCCGGGCGGCGTGCAGGACGCTCCGGACGCCGCTGCGGCCGCGCGCATCGACTGGGCCCGCGCGCACATGCCGGTCTCGCGCCGGGCCGCGGCGGCGCTCGGCGACCTGGCCGGCACCCGCGTCGCCGTCTCCCTGGTGCTCGAGCCGAAGACCGCGGTGCTGGCGCTGCTGCTGGCGGAGGCGGGCGCCGAGGTCTCGGTCTTCGCCTTCGCCGCGGAGACCGACGACGCCGTCGTCGCCGAGCTCGCCCGCCGCGGGATCGCGGTGCACGCCGCCTCCACGGCGACGCCCGCGGACGAGCGGGCCCACGCGCTGGCCCTGCTGGCCGGCCGGCCGCACCTGCTGGTGGACGACGGCGCCCACGTGATCCGCCTGGCCCACGCCGAGCGGCCGGACGCGGTCGACGGGCTGATCGGCGCGACGGAGGAGACGACCAGCGGGGTGACGCCGCTGGTGGCGATGGCCGTCGACGGCGCGCTGCGGGTGCCGGTGGTCGCAGCGAACGACGCCGTCACGAAGACCTGGTTCGACAACCGCCACGGCACCGGCGAGACGTGCGTGCTGGCGATCGCGCGGGTGCTGGACCACGACCTGGAGGGGCTGGCCGCCGTCGTGCTCGGGTTCGGCCCGGTGGGGGAAGGGGTGGCGCAGCGCCTGGCCGCGCTGGGCGCCCGCGTGGTCGTGGTGGAGCGCGACCCGCGCCGGGCGCTGGCGGCCCGGTTCGCCGGCCACGCGACCGCCGAGGCGCGTGAGGCGGTCGCCGACGCGGACCTGGTCGTCAGCGCGACCGGTGCGCCCGGCACCGTCGACGCGGCGGTGCTCGCCGCCTGCGCCCCGGACGCCGTGGTCGCGGTCGCGGGCGGCGCGCCGGAGGAGGTGCTGCCGCCGGCGGGCACCCGCCGCGAGCGGATCGCGCCCCACGTGGAGCGCCTGCACCTGCCGGGCGGCGCCGCCGTGCGACTGCTCGCGGGCGGCGACTGCGTGAACATCGTCGCCGCCGAGGGCAACCCGATCGACGTGATGGACCTCTCCTTCGCCGTGCAGCTGACCGCGATCCGCGCCCTGCTGGCGGGTGCGGTGCCGCTCGCCCCCGGCGTGCACCGGGTCGACCCCGCGGACGACGCCGCCGTCGCGGCCGCCGCGCTCGGCTCCGCGCCCCTGCGCCGCCTCGCCCCGCCGCCCGCGCCGAACTGGCGCCGCACCCGCTTCGACCTGGAGGCCTGACCGATGCCCGTCGTCGTCCACTCCGCCGATCTCGTCGTGCCGATGACCGCGCCGCCGATCCTCGACGGGGCCGTCGCGGTGGCGGACGGCCGCATCCTGCACGTGGGCACGCGCGCGTGGGTGCTCGGCCACCTGCGCGACCAGGGGCGGCCGTTCACCGAGCAGCACCTGGCCGGGGCCCTGCTGCCCGGCCTGGTCAACGCGCACACCCACCTGCAGTACACGCGCATGGCGGAGGTGGGGGAGGGGCGCTACCGCGGCTTCGACGACTGGGCCGACGCCTTCACCGCCGTCTACGAGCGGGGGCAGGAGTGGGGCGAGGCGGCGGCCGACGGCGCCCGGGCCTCCGTCGCCGCGGGCGTGACGGCGGCGGCGGACATCGTGACGGACCCGGCCGCGGCGACCGCGCTGGCCGACGCGGGCCTGCACGGCATCGCGTACTGGGAGGTCATGAACTGGTCGAACGCGGCGTGGGCCGCGGGCGGCCGCGAGCAGGTGATCGGCGAGCTGGAGCTGATCCCGACCAGCCCCGGCAGCGGGCTGTCGCCGCACGCGCCGTACTCGCTCGACGCGGAGCCGCTGCTCGACATCCCCGACATCGTGCGCGCGCACGGCGGCCGGCTGCACATCCACCTGGGGGAGTCGCACTTCGAGGGCGAGCGGCCCGGCCCCGACGGCGAGAGCCCCGACTGGCACTTCGCCGGCGTGCCCAGCTTCCGCGCGCTGCGGGAGGCCGGCTACGGCGCCTCCGCGACCGCCTTCGTCGACCGGCTGGGGGTGCTGGGCCCCGACTGCCACGTGGCGCACGGCGTCTACATGACCGCGGCGGACCGGGCGCTGCTGCGCGCCCGCGGCACCTCGGTGGCGCTGTGCCCGCGCTCCAACGAGGTGATCGGGCTGGAGGCGCCGCCGGTGGCCGCCTACCTGCGCGAGGGCAGCGCGATCGCGGTCGGCACCGACTCCCTGTCGTCCAGCCCGTCGCTGGACCCGATGGCCGACGTCGCCGCCCTGACCGGCATCGCGCGGGCGCAGGGGTACGCGGACCGCGACCTGCACGCGCGCCTGCTGGCCGCCGCGACGTTCGGCGGCGCGGTCGCGATGGGCCTCGACACGGGCCCCGACCGGCTGGGCTACCTGGCGGTGGGCGCGCTGGCGGACCTCGCGGGCTTCGCGCTGCCCGTCGGCTCGGAGGCGGACGCGCTGGCGCGGCTGGCGGAGGCGGCTCCCGAGCAGCGCACCACGGTGATCGCGGGCGCGGTGCGCCACGGCGACGCGCTCTGGCAGCGCTGAGCCCGCCGCCGCCGTGCGGCGCGGAGGGGCGACGTGGAAGGCTCGTCGGGCACGGGGCACGGAGGGCGGCGCGATGACGAAGGCGATCCGGTACGCGGTCGACGGCGGGGTCATGGAGGAGGTCGACGTGCCGCCCCTGGCGGAGCGGCTGCGCCTGCAGCCCCACCCCGAGGGGGGCTGGTACCGCCGCACCTGGGCCTCCGGCGCCCGCGTCGACACCCCGGCCGGCGACCGCGCGGCCGCCACGATGATCCTGTTCCTGCTGCCGCCGGGGGAGCGGTCGGCGTGGCACCGGGTGGCCTCGGACGAGATCTGGCTGTGGCACGGTCCCGCGCCGCTGACGCTCGAGCTGGGCGGCGACGGCGAGCAGCCCGAGCCGGAGGAGCGCGTCGTGCTGGACGCCGAGCACCCGCAGGCGCTGGTGGCGGGCGGCGACTGGCAGCGCACGCTGCCCTCCGACGGCGAGGTGCTGGTCAGCTGCGTCGTGAGCCCCGGCTTCGACTTCGCCGACTTCACCCTGCAGCCGGGCGAGGCGCCGACCGCCTGACCAGGTTCGGGACGTCCGACCAGGGGCGCCCCTGGTCCCGCGTCCCGGATCCGGTCAGTCGCGGCTGCCGCGCACGACCGGGATCGATCCCGTCTCGGCGGCCACGCGCCGGCGGTGCAGGTTGCGCTGCTCCGGCAGCGACAGGTCGAACACCACCGCCAGCAGGCGCACCACGCAGGTGACGACCACGCCGATCACTGCGGCCAGCGGCACGGGCGTGCCCAGCGCGGCCAGCGTCGCCAGCACGGCGCTGCCGCTGGCGGCCGCGACCGCGTACAGCGAGCCGACGTGCATCACCGCCACGGGCAGCCCCATGATCACGTCGCGCAGGATGCTGCCGCCCACGGCCGCGCACACCCCCACGAACACCGCGGGCACGACCGGCAGCCCCAGCAGCAGGGCCTTGCTGGTGCCGAAGGCGCCGAACAGGCCGATGACCACGGCGTCCAGGCCGACGATCAGGCCGTTCAGCCGCTGCAGCGGCGGGGCCAGCAGCATCCCGGCCAGCGACGACAGCGTCGCCGTCACCAGGTACCAGTCGCTCTGCAGCGTGGCGGGCGGCACCCCCAGCAGCAGGTCGCGGATCAGCCCGCCGCCCATCCCGATCAGCACCCCGATCACCGCGACGCCCAGCAGGTCCAGGCGGCGCTGGCCCCGGAAGCCGGAGGCGAACAGCGCGCCCTGCAGCCCGCCGAGGGCCACGGCGGTCAGGTCCGCCCAGAGCGGGATCACGAAGGTCTGCGGCACGCCTCCATCGTCGGGGATGCCGCGCCGGGCGGCAGCACCCTCCCGAGCGCGGCCGGATCCGCTCGGGGCGGGAGGGAGGAGGATGCGCCGGTGGACCGCGACGGCGTGATGACCTGGGTGGACGGCTACGAGCAGGCGTGGCGCGCCTCCGACACCGGCGCCGTCGCGCGCCTGTTCGCGCCCGGGGCGACCTACCGGCGTTCGCCGGTCGAACCGCCGATCACGGGGCTGCCCGCGATCGAGGCGATCTGGGCGGAGGACGACGGCCACGCGTTCGAGGTGTCGGCGCAGCCGGTCGCCGTCGACGGCGCCGTCGCGGTCGTGCGCGTGCAGGTGCGCTACGCGCAGCCGCCCCAGGAGTACGTCGACCTCTGGCTGCTGCGCTTCGCGGACGACGGGCGCGTCGCGGAGTTCGAGGAGTGGCCCTACTGGCCCGGTCGCGGCTACACGGCCGCGCAGGAGCGCTGAGGGGCTCCGGCCGCAGAGCGCCCCACCCGCGCCGTCACGGGATCGTGACCTCCCGCGACGCCCGCGGCCGCCCCGCGCGGCGGGCCGCCGATACGATCCCACCAGTCCGCGCGGCGCCGTCCGCGCCCACCCCGCGACGAGGCGACGGTGACCCCTCGACCCGCAAGGAGCCGGCCATGACCCGACCCCGCATCCTCGGCCGCCGCGCCGCCCTGACCCTGGCGGGCGCCGCGGCCCTCGTCACGCTCTCCGCGTGCAGCGGCGGCGCCGCCCCCGCGGGTGGCGCGTCGAGCAGCGCCTCCGGCAGCGCGGCCGCGTCCGGGCCCGCCTCGCTGCAGACCCTGACGCAGGGCAAGCTGACGGTCGCGACGGGGCAGCCGGCCTACTCCCCGTGGGTGGAGGACGACGATCCGGAGAGCGGCAAGGGCTTCGAGTCCGCCGTCACCTACGCGGTCGCGAAGCAGCTGGGCTACTCGGCGGACGACGTCGTGTGGACGCGCTCCACCTTCGACTCCGCGGTCACGCCGGGCGCGAAGCCGTGGGACCTGAACATCCAGCAGTTCAGCGTGACCACGGCCCGCAAGCAGGCCGTCGACTTCTCCTCCCCGTACTACACGACCTCGCAGGCGATCGTGACGACCAAGGGGTCGAAGGCCGCCGGGGTCACGACCCTGGCCGCGCTGAAGTCCCTGAAGCTGGGCGTCGCGTCCGGCACGACCAGCCTCACGGTCGCCGCCGACGCGCTGGGTACGCAGCCGCAGGTCTACAACTCGAACGACGACGCCGTGCAGGCGCTGAAGACCGGGCAGGTCGACGCGCTGGTCACGGACCTGCCGACCGCCTTCTACGTCGCCGGCGCCCAGCTCGACGACGGCGTGGTCGCGGCGCAGTTCCCCGCCACCTCGGACGGCGACCAGCTGGCCTTCGTGCTGCCGAAGGGGTCGGCGCTCACCACGCCGGTGTCGGACGCGGTCGACGCGCTCAAGGCGTCCGGCGAGCTGAAGACGATCACCGACAAGTGGCTGTCCTCCGAGGTCGACGTCCCCGTCCTCCAGTGAGCCGGGCGGCGGCGACGCTGCCCGACGGGCGGCCGCTCAGCGCGATCGAGGTGGAGCGGCGGGCCTACCGCCGCAGCCGCTCCACCCGGTCGGCGCTGATCGCGGTCGCCTCCACGGTGGTCGTGGCCGCGGTGCTCACCGCCGTGCTCGTCGCATCGCCCGGCTGGGCGGTGGCGCAGCGCACGTTCCTGAACCCGGCGGAGGCGGTGCGGGTGCTGCCCGCCCTGCTCGCGGGGCTCTGGGTGAACGTGTACGTGCTGTTCTTCGCCGCCATCGCCGTCGCGATCGCCGCGACCCTGCTGGCGGTCGTGCGCACGACGCGGGCGCCGGTGCTGGCGCCGCTCCGGCTCGCCGCCACCGTCTACGTGGACGTGTTCCGCGGCGTGCCCGTGATCGTCACGCTCTACCTCATCGGGTTCGGCGTGCCCGCGCTCGGGCTGTTCGGGCTGGTGGACCCTCGACTGCTCGGCGGCACCGCGATCGTCGTCTGCTACTCCGCCTACGTCGCCGAGGTGCTGCGGGCGGGCATCGAGTCCGTGCACCCCTCCCAGCGGCTGGCCGCCCGGTCGCTCGGCCTCACCTACGGGCAGACGCTGCGGCTGATCGTGCTGCCGCAGGGCGTGCGCCGCGTGACGCCCGCGCTGATGAACGACTTCGTCTCGAT
>JAKONM010000136.1 GCA_022701925.1 Microbacteriaceae bacterium | reverse complement strand
GCATCGCCGAGCACCTCGAGGCGGGCTCCGCCGTCGTGCTCACCAGCACCGTCGGCACCGAGGGCATCGCCGCCCTCGCCGCGCGCCTCGCCGACCTCGACGTCGACCTGGTCGACGCGCCCCTGTCGGGCGGGCCCGCCCGCGCCGGGGCCGGTGACCTCCTCGTCGTCGTCGGTGCGACCCCCCGCGCCCGCGAGACCGCCGCTCCCGTGCTGGAGCTGCTCGCCTCCACCCTCACCGTGGTGGGCGACGCCCCCGGTGACGGCCAGGCGCTCAAGACCGTCAACCAGCTGCTGTGCGGCGTGCACATCGCCGCCGCCGCCGAGGCGCTCGCCCTCGCCGACGCCCTCGGGCTCGACCGCGAGCGCACCCTGGAGGCGCTGGACGCCGGGGCCGCGGGCTCCTTCATGCTCGGCAACCGCGGCCCCCGCATGCTCCAGGCCCACGACGAGGCCGGCGCCGAGGTGCTCAGCCGCCTGGACATCTTCGTGAAGGACCTCGGCATCGTCGGTGACGCCGCGCGCCGCGCCCACCTCTCCACGCCCGTCGCGGCCGCCGCCGAGCAGCTGTTCCTGCTCGGCGAGGCCCACGGCCTGGCCGAGGCGGACGACTCCGCCGTCATCCGCGTCGTCTCCCCGCAGCGCCGGAGCTGAGGCCCCGATGACCACCGCGAGCGTCCTGGCCGCTGACCCCGTCGTCCCCGAGGTGGCGCTCTCGACGCCGCTGCTGCTCGGCATCGCCGCCGCGAGCATCGCCGTCCTGCTGCTCCTCATCATCCGGTTCAAGGTGCCGGCGTTCCTGGCGCTGCTCGTGGTCAGCGTGGCCGTGGCCATCTCCGCGCGGCTGCCGCTGACCGACGTCTTCACCGTCGTCGCCACCGGCGTCGGCTCCACCATGGGCAAGGTCGCGCTGCTCATCGCGCTCGGCGCGGTGCTCGGGCGGCTCATCGAGACCTCCGGCGGGGTGCAGAGCCTCGCGGACCGGCTCACCAGCGCCCTCGGCCCGCAGCGCACCGCGGTCGCGCTGACCGCCGTCGCGTTCCTCGTGGCGATCCCCGTGTTCTTCGAGGTCGCCGTCATCGTGCTCGTGCCGGTGGTCTACGCCTTCGCCAAGGTGCTGGGCTTCCAGCCGATCCGGTTCGGGCTGCCGATGGCGGGGATCGCGCTCGCCGTCCACGTCGCCGTGCCGCCGCACCCGGGCATCGTCGCGGGCGCCGGGGTCTTCGGCGCTGACATCGGCCTCGTCCTGCTGGTCAGCCTGGTGGCGTGCGTGCCGCTGGCCGTCGTCGCCCACCTGCTGGGGCGGTGGATGACCCGCCGTCCGCTGTCGCTCAGCCCGGCGGTCGCGCGCCAGGTCGAGGAGTTCGGCGCCGACGGTCCCGGCACCGACGGCTCGGCCGGCTCGGGCAGCACCGACGGCTCGGGCGGCTCGGCCGGCGGGGCGACGACGACGGCGGTGCGACCGGCCACCGGCTCCGGGGTGCAGGCCCCGCCGAGCGCCGGGCTCGTGGTGCTGCTGGTCGCGGCCCCGATCGTGCAGATCCTGCTGGGCACCGGCCTGACCCTCGCCCTGGGGGAGGAGCACCCGCTCTTCGGGGTCGCGACGTTCGTCGGCACCCCGGTGTTCGCGCTGCTCGTGGCGGTCGCGCTGGCGTACTTCCTGATCCCGGTGCGTCGCCGCTGGCCGCTGGAGCGCACCGGCGAGGTGATGGAGGGCGCGCTGCCCCCGATCGCCGCGATCCTCCTGGTCGTCGCCGCCGGTGGCGTCTTCGGCGAGGTGCTGCGCGCCAGCGGCATCGGCGCGGCGCTGTCGGGGGTGCTCGACACCCTCGGGCTGCCGCTGATCCTGCTGGCGTTCGTCATCACCCTCGCGCTGCGCGCCGCCCAGGGCTCGGCCACCGTGGCCATCGTCACCACCGCCGGGCTGCTGGTGGAGTCCGTGCAGGCCGGCGGGTACTCGCCGCTGCAGGTGGCGCTGCTCACCGTGGCCGTCGGGTTCGGCTCCCTCGGCCTGAGCCACGTCACCGACGCGGGCTTCTGGACGGTGACGAAGTACTTCGGCCTGTCGGTGGCCGACGGGCTGCGCACCTGGACGGTGCTCACCACCGTGCTGGGGCTGCTCGGGTTCGCCGTCACGTGGGCCGGCTGGCTGCTCACCGGCGCCTGACCCGGCGGGCCGCCGTCCGGCCGCCGTACTGTGGCGGGCGTCCACGACCACCCGGTCGGGGCGCCCGCCGCACCGGCACCCCCGCTGACGACGCACCCCGAGGAGGAGCCAGCGTGGCTCGCGAGTCCCTGGTCGACGTCGTCGCCGCCGCCCTGCTGGAGCGCGTGGTCGACGGGCGCACCCCGCCCGGGCAGCTGCTGCCCCCCGCGGCCGAGCTGGCCGCGGAGCACGACGTCAGCCGCCTCACCGTCCGCGAGGCGCTGAAGGTGCTGCAGACCCAGGGCGTGATCGAGGTGCAGCGCGGGCGCGGCACGGTGGTGCGCCCGACGAGCACGTGGACGGCGATCGACGCCGTCGCCCTCGCGCACGACCGCAGCGGCGGCGAGCAGGCGGCGCTCCAGCTGCTCCAGCTGCGGCGCATGGTCGAGTCCGGCGCTGCGGAGCTGGCCGCCGCCCACCGCACCGACGACGACCTCGCCGAGCTCGAGCGCCACCTCGCCGCCATGCGCGCCGCTCACGACACCGCCGACGTCGCCGGGTTCGTCGCCGCCGACATCGCCTTCCACGACGTCGTGTTCCGCGCGTCCGGCAACCCCTTCGTCGCGGTGCTCCTGGGCCCGCTGTCCGCGGTGCTGCGGGCCCGGCGCGAGGAGACCTCCCGGCACGAGCCGGTCCAGGTCAACGCCATCGCCGAGCACGCGGGCGTGCTCGAGGCGGTGCGCTCGGGAGACCCCGCCGCGGCGCGGGCCGCGATGGAGTCCCACATGGACCAGACCCTGGCCGACCTGCGCCGGTTCGTGCTCGGTCGCTGAGACGACCGCCGGCGTCAGCGCGCCAGGGCCGAGCGGCGCCGCCCGTACAGCGCGTAGACCGCTGCGCCCACCAGCATCCACGCCGCGAACACCACCCAGGTGCTCCCGCGCAGCCCGAAGAGCAGCAGCCCGCAGAAGGCGATGCCGAGCACGGGCGTCAGCGGGAACAGCGGCGTGCGGAAGGTGCGGGGCAGGTCGGGCCGGGTGCGGCGCAGCACCAGGACACCGGCGTTGACCAGCGCGAAGGCGAACAGCGTGCCGATGCTCGTGGCGTTCGCGAGCTCGCCCAGCGGCACCACCCCGGCCAGCAGGGCGATGACCGCCCCGCAGATGAGGACGTTGGCCACCGGCACGCCGTGGCGCCCGCTCACGCGGGAGAAGACCGGCGGCACGAGCCCGTCGCGCGACATCGCGAACAGGATGCGCGTCTGCCCGTAGAAGACGGTGAAGACCACGCTGGCGATGGCG
>JAKONM010000118.1 GCA_022701925.1 Microbacteriaceae bacterium | reverse complement strand
GTCGAGCGACCAGGCGAGGATCAGCAGCCCCTCTCGCTCGACCGCGGGGTCGAGCGCGAGGGGCTGCTGATCCTCGCCTGGTCGCTCGACGGCCCGGACGGCGCCCCGGTGCCGGTCGAGTCCGCCTTCCGCCTCGACGCCGACGGCCAGGCCGCCGTGCTCGCGGCGCTCCACGTCCTCGTCCCCGAGACGGCGCCCGGCGCCGCCGACCACCCGACCCCCGGAGGTGCCTGATGCCGGCCGACCAGCCCGCCCCGCCCGTCCCGACCGCGGCCCGACGCCGCCCCGAGCCCGCCGTGCTGGTGCTCGAGGACGGCCGGCGCTTCCCCGGCCGCGCCTGGGGCGCCCGCGGCCGCACCTTCGGCGAGGCCGTCTTCGCCACCGGGATGACGGGCTACCAGGAGACGTTGACCGACCCGTCCTACGCGGGCCAGATCGTGATCCAGACCGCACCGCACATCGGCAACACGGGGATGAACGACGAGGACCCGGAGTCGCGGCGCATCTGGGTGGCCGGCTACGCCGCGCACGCGCCCAGCCGCGTCTCCAGCAGCTTCCGGGCCGATCGCACGCTGGACGACGAGCTGGCCGCGGACGGCGTGGTCGGCATCGCCGGCCTGGACACGCGCGCCGCCACCCGCCACCTGCGCGACAAGGGGGCGATGCGGTCCGGCATCTTCAGCGGCGACGACGCCGGCCTCCCCGAGCAGCAGCAGCTGGACCTGGTGCGCGAGCAGCCCGCGATGAGCGGCCGCAACCTGTCCGCCGAGGTGTCGACCGCGCAGACGTTCACCGTGCCCGCGAAGGCCGACCGCATCGGCTCGGTCGCGATCGTCGACCTGGGGATCAAGCAGGCGACGATCGAGGCCCTGGCGGCGCGCGGGTTCGACGTGCACGTGGTGCCGGAGTCCGTGACGGTCGATGAGCTCTACGCGCTCTCGCCGTCGGCGGTCTTCTACTCGAACGGGCCCGGCGACCCGGAGGCGAGCGAGCACCACGTCGGCCTGCTGCGCGAGGTGCTGTCGCGCCGCACGCCGTTCTTCGGCATCTGCTTCGGCAACCAGCTGCTGGGCCGCGCGCTCGGCTTCGGCACCTACAAGCTGCCCTTCGGGCACCGCGGGATCAACCAGCCGGTGGTCGACCTGCGCAGCGGCCGCATCGGCATCACGGCGCACAACCACGGCTTCGCGGTGGACGCGCCGCGGGGAGGGCCGGTCGAGACGCCGGCGGGTTTCGGCCGCGCCGAGGTCACCCACGTCGGCCTGAACGACGACGTCGTGGAGGGCATCGCCTGCCTCGACCTGCCCGCCTTCAGCGTGCAGTACCACCCCGAGGCGGCCGCGGGCCCGCACGACGCCGAGGCGCTGTTCGACCGCTTCCGCGACATGGTGCTCGCCGAGCAGCAGGGGGAGAACGCAGCCATCGCCGTGGAGACGGCGCCGACCGAGGGAGCTGGCTGATGCCGAAGCGCGAGGACATCACGAGCGTGCTGGTGATCGGGTCCGGCCCGATCGTGATCGGCCAGGCGGCCGAGTTCGACTACTCCGGCACGCAGGCCTGCCGCGTGCTGCGGGAGGAGGGCGTGCGCGTCGTCCTCGTCAACTCGAACCCGGCGACGATCATGACCGACCCGGACTTCGCCGACGCGACCTACATCGAGCCGATCACCACGGCCGTGCTCGAGTCGATCATCGCGAAGGAGCGGCCGGACGCCGTGCTGCCCACCCTGGGCGGGCAGACGGCGCTGAACGCCGCCATCGCCCTGTCCGAGGCCGGGGTGCTCGAGCGCTACGGCGTCGAGCTGATCGGGGCGAAGGTCGACGCGATCCGCCGCGGCGAGGACCGGCAGATCTTCAAGGACCTGGTCATCGAGGCGGGGGCTGAGGTCGCGCGCAGCGCGATCGCCCGCAGCGTCGAGGAGGCCCTGGCCTACGCGGAGGACCTGGGCTACCCGATGGTGGTGCGCCCCTCCTTCACGATGGGCGGCCTCGGGTCGGGCTTCGCGCACACCCCGGAGGAGCTGGCGCGCTTCGTGTCGCAGGGCGTCGCCGCCTCGACGGTCGGCGAGGTGCTGCTGGAGGAGTCGATCCTCGGCTGGAAGGAGTACGAGCTCGAGCTGATGCGCGACACGGCCGACAACACGGTCGTCGTCTGCTCCATCGAGAACGTCGACCCGGTCGGCGTCCACACCGGCGACTCGATCACCGTCGCGCCCGCGATGACCCTGACCGACCGCGAGTACCAGCACATGCGGGACATCGCGATCGACATCATCCGGCTGGTCGGCGTCGACACCGGCGGCTGCAACATCCAGTTCGCGGTCGAGCCGACCACGGGCCGCATCATCGTCATCGAGATGAACCCGCGGGTCTCCCGCTCGAGCGCGCTCGCGTCCAAGGCCACGGGCTTCCCGATCGCGAAGATCGCGGCGAAGCTGGCGATCGGGTACCGGCTCGACGAGATCCCGAACGACATCACCCGCGTCACGCCGGCCAGCTTCGAGCCGACGCTCGACTACGTGGTCGTGAAGGTGCCCCGGTTCGCGTTCGAGAAGTTCCCGGCCGCGGACCCCGAGCTGACGACGACCATGAAGTCGGTCGGCGAGGCGATGGCGATCGGCCGTAACTACACCACCGCCCTGCAAAAGGCCCTGCGCTCGCTCGAGAAGCGCGGCTCGAGCTTCCACTGGCGGGGCGAGCCCGGCGACCAGGAGGCGCTGCTCGCGTTGGCCGCGACGCCCACCGACGGTCGCATCGTCACCGTCCAGCAGGCCCTGCGGGCCGGCGCGACCGCCGAGCAGGTCTTCGACGCCAC
>JAKONM010000054.1 GCA_022701925.1 Microbacteriaceae bacterium | reverse complement strand
CCACGACCATGTAGGTCGCGCCGTACAGGGTGTCGGGACGGGTCGTGAAGACGGCGATGGCGCCCTCGCGGCCCTCCACCTGGAAGTCGACCTCGGCCCCGTTGCTGCGGCCGATCCAGTTGCGCTGCATCGCGATGACCTTGGACGGCCAGGTGCCCTCCAGCTGCTTCAGGTCGTCCAGCAGCCGGTCCGCGTACTCCGTGATGCGGAAGTACCACTGGGTCAGCTTCTTCTTCTCGACCATCGCGCCGCTGCGCTCGCTGGTGCCGTCGGGCAGCACCTGCTCGTTCGCCAGCACCGTCTGGTCCACCGGGTCCCAGTTGACCCAGCTGTCCTTCCGGTAGGCCAGGCCCTTCTTGTACAGCTGCAGGAACAGCCACTGGTTCCACTTGTAGTACTCGGGATCGCTGGTGTGCAGCTCGCGGCTCCAGTCGAAGCTGACGCCGTAGCGCTCGAACGACGCCTTCTGCTCCGCGATGTTGGAGTAGGTCCACTCCTTCGGGTCGCCGCCCCGCTTGATCGCGGCGTTCTCGGCGGGCAGGCCGAACGAGTCCCAGCCGATCGGGTGCAGCACGTTGAAGCCGCGCTGGCGCCAGTAGCGGGCGACGATGTCGCCGAACGCGAAGGCCTCCGCGTGCCCCATGTGCAGGTCCCCGGAGGGGTACGGGAACATGTCGAGGATGTACTTGCGCGGGCGGGTGTCTCCCGCCGCGTCCGTGCGGAAGAAGTCGCCCTGCCGCCAGATCGGCTGCCACTTCTCCTGCAGCTGCTCGAAGGTCGGCAGCTCGTCGGGGCTCAGTTCGGGCATTGGGGATCCTCAGGGGGAGCGTGCAGCGGACAGCCCTCAAGCGTACGGGGCGGCGCCTACCCTGAAGACCTCGCCGAGGAGAGGGAGCACGACCTGAACGCCTGGCTGCTCGCCCTGCTGGACGGCATCGCGGGCCTCGGCGCCTGGCGCTTCCTGATCGCCTTCGGCGGCATCTTCGCCGAGACCTCGCTGTTCGTCGGCCTGGTGGTGCCCGGCGACACGATCGTGCTGCTCACCGCCAGCGGCAACCGGGGCTGGCTGGACTGGTCGCTGCTGCTCGTCGCGGTCGTGCTCGGCGCGCTCGGCGGCGAGAGCGTCGGTTACGCGATCGGCCGCTGGTTCGGTCCCCGGCTCCGCATGAGCCGCCTCGGCGCGCGGCTGGGCGAGCGGCACGTCCTGCGGGCCGAGCGCTGGATGGACCGCCGGGGCGGCTGGGCGGTCTTCATCAGCCGCTTCCTGCCGGTGATGCACGCGCTGATGCCCGTCACGGCCGGGGCGAGCGGCTTCCCCTACCGGCGGTTCATGGCCTGGACCGCGCCCGCCTGCGTGCTCTGGGCGCTGGTCTACGTGTCCGTCGGCACGGTCGCCGGATCCTCGTACCGCACGCTCGTGCAGGAGTTCCACTCGGCGGGCTGGATCGTGCTGGGCGGGCTGGTGCTGTTCCTCGTCGCCGTGACCGGGGGCAAGAAGCTGCTGCACCGCCTCGAGCACCGGGGCGCCGGGGACGACGAGAGGGCGGGCGCGGCCGACCGGCCGCTCCCGCCCTCCTGAACCCGCGGGCTCAGCCCAGGTTCTTGTCCTTCAGGAACTGCGCGGCCAGGTCGGTCGGGTCCGTCTTCGACGAGCCCTGGTTCTGCTTGTTCAGCTCGAGCAGGTCGTCCGTGGTCAGCTCGTCCGACACGTCGTTCAGGATCTCCTCGACCTCGTCGGAGGCCTTGTCCTTGCTGACGATCGGCAGCACCTGCTGCGAGGCGAACAGGTTCTTCGGGTCCTTCAGCGTGACCAGGTCGTTGTCGATGATCGACGGGGTGGTCGAGTAGATGTCGGCCACCTGCACCTGGTTGCCCAGCAGCGCCTTCAGCGTGTTGTTGCCGCCGCTGTCGTTGATCGCGCGGAACTTGATGTTGTCCAGCCCGTAGACCGACTGGAGGCCCTTGATGCCGTCGGCCCGTGTGGCGAACTCGGGGTTCGCGGCCAGGGTGACGGAGTCGACCTTGCTGAGGTCGGCGATCGAGGTCACGCCGTTGTCCTCGGAGAACTTCTTCGTGACGTTCAGCGAGTCGGAGTCGGCGGCGTCGGCCAGGTCGTACGCCACGGCGTTCAGCGTGCCGATCTTCGCGTCGATGCCGTCCTTGACGTCGTCACCGCTCTTGGCGTTGGCGCTCTGGTCCAGGTAGGACAGCAGCGAGCCCGCGTACTCGGGGACGAGGTTGATCTCGCCGCCCTTCAGCGCCGCCAGGTACGCGTCTCGGTTGCCGATGTTCGGCTTGTAGGTGATCGTGTAGCCCTTCGCGGCGAGCGCCCCGCCGTAGATGCGGGCCAGGATCTCGTTCTCCGGGAAGTTCGCGGAGCCGATGACCAGCGACTTGGCGTCGCCGGAGGCCGCGCTGCCGGACGCTGCCGGAGCCCCGGAGGAGGCGGTGCCGCCGATCGTGCTCGAGTTGGAGCAGCCGGCCAGGCCGAGGGCCAGGGAGGCGGCGACGGCCGCGGTGCCGAGGACTCCGCGGCGGGTGATGGTGCGAGACATGGTGCTCAGTTCCCTTCAGCGATGGGTGCCCCGGTCGGAGCGGTGCGGACGCGCCGACTCCGTGCTGTGGTGCGGCCGTCGCCGCGGGACACCCCGCGCGGCGCTGCCGCTCGCTCGACGAGGGCCAGCAGGCCGTCGACGAGGAGTGCGAGGGCGGTCACGAGCAGCGAGCCGGCGACCACCTGCGGGTAGTCCTGGCTGGCGAGACCGCCGAGGATGAAGTCGCCCAGCGAGTTCAGCCCGAAGTTCGAGATGAGGGTGACGGAGGCGATGACCTGCAGCACCGTGCTGCGCAGGCCGCCGAGGATCAGCGGCGCCGCCAGCGGCAGCTCGACGCGGAGCAGCACCTGCCACTCCGTGAAGCCCATGGCCCGGGCGGCGTCGATCGTTTGCCGGTCCACCGACTCGAGGCCGGCGTAGGCGCCGGCGAGCAGCGGCGGCACGCCCAGGAGCAGGAACACGAAGACGGCCGGGCCCAGTCCGAGCGGCAGCGCGATGAACAGCAGCGCCAGCAGTCCGAGCGTCGGAACCGCCCGCACGACGTTCGCCAGGACGACCGCGACACCCCGCCCGCGCCCCGTGTGCCCGATGTACAGGCCGACCGGCAGCGCGACCACCGCCACCGCCAGGACGCTGAGCAGGGTGAGCCACAGGTGCGCCACCAGCTCCTCCCCGATGCCGGGGCCGAAGTTCACCTCGCGCCAGTGCTCCGGGTCGAGGATCCAGTCGATCGCGTCGAGGAACAGCATCAGAGCCGCCCTCCCGGCCCTGCCACGTCCCCGACCCCCGCAGGGACCGGCTGGGACAGCGCCTTCGCGGCGCCGGCGGACAGCCGGGTCCCGCGGGTCCACGGCATGAGGGCGCGTCCGACCAGCGACAGCAGCAGGTCGAAGACGGCGGCCAGCAGCAGGACGAGCACCAGCCCGACCACGGCCTCGAGCGCGAAGTTGCGCTGGAAGGCGTCGGTGAAGAAGGTGCCGAGGCTGGGGATGCCGACGAGCGCCCCGACCGTGGCGAGGCTGATGGTGCTGACGGACACGACCCGCACTCCTGCGAGCAGCACCGGACCCGCCAGCGGCAGCTCGACGCGCCAGAAGCGCTGCGAGGCCGAGTAGCCCTGCGCGGTGGCGGACTGCTTGACGTCGCCGGAGACCGAGACGAACGCGTCGGCGGCGGAGCGGACCATGATCGCGACCGCGTAGATCAGCAGCGCGATGGTCACGTTGACCGGGTTCAGCAGGGGGATGCCGAGCGTCACGGGCACGAGCACCACGAGGGCGATGCCCGGGATCGTGTAGAGGACGTTCCCGAGGGTGAGCAGCACGCCCCGGGCGAGGGAGGACTTCGACGCGGCGTAGCCGAGGGGCACCGAGACCACGAACCCGATGACGATGGCGGGGACGCACAGCACGATGTGCGTGACCGTGAGGTTCCCGATGTCGTCGAGGTGGCTCAGCACCCAGTCCATCAGGCGTCGCCCGCCTGGTCCGTCTTGTTCGAGACGCTGCGCGACTTGGGGTCGCTGCCGCCGCTGAGCACCGGCTCGAGGCGGCCGCCGGGCGCGCTGATGAGGCCCGCCGGGTAGCCCGAGGAGTCCACGAGCAGCAGGTCGTCGCCGTCGCCCTGCTGCTCCACGGTCAGGCGCCGCTTGCCGCGCTTGGCGCCGATGAAGTCGGCGACGAAGTCGTCCTTCGGCCGGGCGAGGATCTCGGCGGGCGTGCCGATCTGCGCGACCACGCCGCCGCGCTTGAGGATCACGACCTGGGTGCCGAGCAGGAACGCCTCGTCGATGTCGTGGGTCACGAACACGACGGTCTTGCCCAGTTCGCGCTGCAGGCGCAGCAGCTCGCGCTGCAGCTCGTCGCGCACGATGGGGTCGACGGCGCCGAACGGCTCGTCCATCAGCAGGATGTTGGGGTCCGCGGCGAGCCCGCGGGCGACGCCGACGCGCTGCTGCTGACCGCCCGACAGCTGGCCCGGGTACCGCTTCGCCAGCGAGCGGTCCAGCCCGACCCGGTCCAGCAGGGCCATCGACTGCTCGCGCGCCTTCGCCTTCGGCGTGCCGGTCAGCACCGGCACGGTCGCGACGTTGTCGATCACGGTGCGGTGCGGCAGCAGCCCCGAGTTCTGCATCACGTAGCCGATGCGGCGGCGCAGCGCGACGGGCTCGATCGCGCCCACGTCCTCGCCGTCGATCAGCACCTGGCCGCTGGTCGCATCGACCATGCGGTTGATCATGCGCAGCAGCGTGGTATTGCCGCAGCCCGACGACCCCACGAACACCGTGGTGGAGCGCGAGGGGATCGTGAGCGAGAAGTCCTCGACGGCGGTGGTGCCGTCCGGATAGGTCTTGCGGACGTTGCGGAACTCGATCGCCACGCGCACCCTCCGGTCGTCCATCCGCACGGCCGAGCGCCGAACGGTCGCTCAACATACCCATGCACCCGGACAGCGGATCGGTTGTGTCCGCGGGTTACAGCCGGTTTTCAGCGGACGACGGTCTGCGAGACTTCCTCGGGTGGCAGGCCCCTCAGAGTCGACCGGTCCCGAGCGACGGCGCCGCTTCCGGCAGCGCACCCCTCCGCCGGCGGTCGAGCAGGCCGTCGGACGCGCCATGAGGATCGACGACGCGGTGCGCGGCTGGCGCGAGCGCCGCGCCCGCCGGCACGGCCACTCCCCCGTCGTCATCCCCTACACCGGCTACGGCTCCACCACGTGGGTGCGGGTGCTGGGCCGGGTGCTGATCACCCACCGGGACCCCGACGAGTCGCCCCTGGAGTCGGTGCGCGGCTGGCGCAGCTTCACGGGCGTGCCCGTGGACGACGCGCCCGTGCGGGTCGAGATCGGCGACCGGGTGCACCACGTGCGCGCCGACCGGGGCGGCGTGATCGACGTGCGCGTCGACGCGGAGCTGACCCCCGGCTGGCACGAGATCACGCTGACCAGCGAGGACGAGCAGCAGCCCTCGACGGTGACCGCGCCGGTCTTCGTCGTCGATCCCGAGGCGCCCTTCGGCATCGTGTCCGACATCGACGACACCGTGATGGTGACCGCGCTGCCGCGCCCGCTGCTCGCCGCCTGGAACACGTTCGTGGTGAACGAGCACGCCCGCACGCCGACGCCCGGGATGTCCGTGCTCTACGACCGCATCAGGACCACGCACCCCGCCGCGCCGTTCCTGTACCTGTCCACGGGCGCGTGGAACGTGGCGCCGACGCTCAAACGCTTCCTCAGCCGCAACCTCTACCCCGCGGGCCCGCTGCTGCTCACCGACTGGGGCCCGGAGCCGGATCGCGTCTTCCGCTCGGGCCGGGCCCACAAGATCGAGGAGCTGGACCGGCTGGCGGTCGAGTTCCCCGACATGAAGTGGCTGCTGCTCGGGGACGACGGCCAGCACGACGAGGAGACGTACAGCGGCTTCGCGGAGGCGCACCCGCAGAACGTCGCGCTGATCGGCATCCGCCAGCTGTCGGACAGCGAGGCGGTGCTGGCCGGCGGCCGGTCGCGCGAGACCTGGCGCGAGTCGGTCACGGATGTGGACTGGGTCTTCGCCCCCGACGGCGGCGGGTTCGCGAAGGCGCTGGAGGAGCGCGGCCTGCTCTGACGCCCGTCGGCTGGACGCCGTGGAGCGGGGAGGGTCGGCCGCGGCCGCCCCTCCCCGCTCCACGCGACGACCGTCAGACGATCGCGGCTCTGAGCGCAGCGGCGGCCGCGCCGACGTCCGGCGCCCCGTAGATCGCGCCGCCGGCGACCGCGACGCGCGCACCCGAGCGCTGCACCGCCTCGATGGTCGAGGTGGACACCCCGCCGGCGACCGAGAACGGCACGCCCGCCTGCTCGCCGTCGGTCAGCAGCGAGTCGAGCGAGTACCCCTCCTCGGCCTGCTCGTCGAGGCCGGCGTGCATCTCGACGAACTCCACGCCGAGGGCCACGACCTCCTTCGCGCGCTCGGGCTTGTCGGGCACGCCGATCAGGTCGGCGACGATCCCCTTGCCGTGCTTCTGCGCCGCCTTGACCGCGCCGACGATCGTGCTGTCGCCCGCGATGCCGAGCACGGTGACCAGGTCGGCGCCGGCGGAGAATGCGATGTCCGCCTCCAGCTCGCCGGCGTCCATCGTCTTCAGGTCGGCGAAGACGATCTTGTCGGGGTGGGCGGCTTTGATCGCGGTCACGGCGGAGAGCCCGGCAGCCTTGATCAGCGGGGTGCCCAGCTCGAGGATGTCGACGTGCGGGGCGGCCGCCGCGGCGAGCTCGAGCGCGGCCTCCGTCGTGAGGGTGTCCATGGCGAACTGCAGCTGCATCGGTCTTCCTTCTTCCATCGGTGGTGATGTGCGGCGGGCGTCACTCGAGGTTCGCGTGACGCGGCCAGAGGTCGTCGGCGGATCGGCCGGAGCGCCGCCAGAGGGCGTGGAACAGCGCGTCGCCGAGCACGACGACCGTCTGCTCGAAGAGGCCGCCCGCGTACTGCGCCGACGCGGTGCCCGAACGGTCCTGCTTGGCGGCGGCGCGGACGACGAGCACCTCGGTGGCGAGGGCCGCCAGCGGCGACTCCGCCGCGGTGGTCACCGCGGCCACCGCGGCGCCGACGTCCCGGGCCGTCGCGGCCGCGCGCACGATGCCGCCGGTCGTCCCCGACCCGCTGGCGGTCAGCAGCAGGTCGCCGCTCGTGATCGCCGGCGCGGTGACCTCGCCCACCACGTGGACCTCGAGGCCCAGGTGCATCAGCCGCATCGCGGTCATGCCGAGCGCGATGCCCGAGCGGCCGGCACCGTGCACGAAGACCCGGGGGGCGGCGGCGAGCAGGTCCGCCACGCGGTCGAGCGCCTGCCGATCGGTCGTCGCGGTGCTGTCGATCGCCGCCGCCAGCTCGCGCCCGATCAGGTCGAGCGCTGCGGCGACGGTCTCCTCCTGCGGCTGCACGCCCTCCAGGCTGCCCGCCGCTGCCCCGCAGGTCTCCTGCCCGAGCGACCGGGCGACCTGCCCGATCGGGCGGGCGGGGAGGCCGCGGGTAGGGTGCGGACGTGGACGACGACCGGAGACCGCGGTCGGCGTCGCGTCGGGCCGTCACGGAGCACGCGCTGACGGTGGCCGAGCAGGCGGATCGGCACGCGGTCGTGCTGGAGTCGCTGCTCGCCATCCTCCGCAGCAGCCGGCTCGACGACGGCGCGGCGCGGCGCCTGTCCATCGAGACCGCGACCACTGCGCTGATCCGGCTGCGGACGGTGACCGACGACGAGCGCAGCACGATGCTGGAGCCGGTCGTCGGGGCCTTCGCCCGCCTGCGCTCCGACCTGAACCCGCTGGCGCGCTTCGGGGGCCTGGACGTGCAGTTCGTGGAGCCGCCCGCGACCGGCCGGGCGCTGCCCGGGGAGGTGGCGCACGCCGCGCGCGCGATCGTGCGCGGCGCGGTGCTGGCCCTGGTGGACCGCGGCACGAGCACCCGGGTGCGCGTGCAGTGGGACTGCGACGGCCTGAACCTGCTGATCGGCATCCGCGACGACGGTCCCGGCGAGCTCACCGAGCACGACGACGCGATCCGCCCGATCGCGCAGCAGGTCTCCGCGCTCGACGGGGTGCTCGCCGTCTCCGCGACGCCGGGCTGGGGCTCGTCCCTCGACGTCCGGCTGCCGCTGGACCCGCCGCCGGTGCCGGACCACCTCCCGGACGACGTCGCCCTCTCCGTCCGCGAGCGGGAGGTGCTGCAGCTGGTCGCGACCGGCGCTCGGAACCACGACGTCGCGGTGCAGCTGGGCATCAGCGGCAACACCGTCAAGTTCCACGTGTCGAACCTGCTGCGGAAGACCGGCACCAGGTCGAGGGCGGAGCTCGCGGCGCTCAGCCGCTGAGCGGACCGGCCGCCCCGCGGACGGCCGGTCGTCCCGGATCACTCGGAGACGGAGCCGCTCCAGGACTCGGGGCCGCCGCTGCCGGCCGCGTAGTCGTCGAGCGGCACGTCGCCGGCCGCCCAGGCGTCGAGCACCGGCTGCACGATGCGCCAGCACTGCACCGCCACGTCGCCGCGGATGGACAGCGTGGGGTCGTCGCCCAGCACCCCTCGCAGCACCTCGCCGTACTCGGTCACCTTGCTCTTCGGCAGCGCCCCCGTGACCTCGACCGGCTCCAGCTCGAAGGGCATGTCGCCGCCGCCGGAGGTGAAGCGGAACTCGACGCGCGGCGGCTTGAAGCCCAGCACCAGCTGCTCCGGCTGACCGCTGCCGGTCTGGCCCTCGGGACGGAGCCGCACGCCGCGGTACTGCGCCCGGATCTCGTTGCGGGGGTCGCCGATCGCCTTGCCCGACCGCAGGACGAACGGCACGCCCGCCCAGCGCGGGGTCGCGACCTCGAGGGCGATCTCGGCCAGCGTCTCCGTGCCGTTCTCGGGATCGACGTCGGGCTCGTCGACGTAGGCGGGCAGCTCCTTCTCCCCCACGGAGCCGGCGGTGTAGCGGCCGCGTCGCGACGGCTGATCGGTGTTCGGGAACACCTTGCCGTGCGGCCACACGCGGGTCGCGGCCAGCGCGGTCGCCAAGGAGTCGCGCAGGTGCTCCGCGTCGACGGCCAGCGGCGCCTCGCAGGCGGTGATCGCCAGCACCTGCAGCAGGTGCGACTGCAGCATGTCCTTCAGCGCGCCGGCGTGGTCGTAGTAGCCGGCCCGTCCCTCCAGCCCCAGCTTCTCGTCGTAGACGATCTCGACGCGCTCGATGTGATCCGCGCTCCACGTGCCCTCGAGCAGGCGGTTGTTGAACCGCATCGCCAGCATGGCGAGGGCCGCGCGCTGCGCCAGGAAGTGGTCGACGCGGTGGATGCGCTCCTCCGGCACCAGCTTCACGAGCTCGGCGTTCAGGTGCGCCGCGCCCTCCGCGTCGTCGCCGAACGGCTTCTCGAGCGCGAGCACCGTGTGCTCGGGCAGGTCGAGGTCGCCGATCGCCTGCGCGACCTTGATGACGACGGTCGGCGGCAGGGCGAAGTAGATGACCAGGTCGCCGTGCACGCGCTCGAGCAGCGCGCCCCAGTCGTCCTTCGACGTCGGGTCGGCCCGCACGTAGTCCGTGGCCTCGACGATGGCGTCCGCGACCGCGCCCGTCGCCTGCACGCCGTCGAAGGCGCTGCGCACGGTGCCGCGCCACTCCTCCGTGCCGTGCTCGGACCGGCCGCTGCCGATCACCGTCAGGCCGTCCAGCAGCCGCAGGTCGCCCTCGTCCCCGCCGGTGATCAGGCTGCCGATCCCCGGCAGCAGCAGTCGCTCGGTGAGGTCGCCGCTGGCGCCCAGGATGATCATCGTCGTCGCACTCACGCCAGGGAGGGTACGGAGCGCGCGCTGGACGGCGGGTGGGCGGCGCCTCCGCACCGGGTGCGCCCACCCGCGGGCGGTACCGTTCGACGATGCGGGACGCCGAGCGCAACTGGGCGCGGAACCTCACCTACAGCGCCGCGGTGCGGCACCCGGGCTCGGTCGACGAGCTGCGGGAGGCCGTCGAAGGCGCCGAACAGGTGCACGCGCTGGGCACCCGGCACTCCTTCACCCCGGTGGCCGACACCTCCGGGCTGCTCGTCGCCCTCGACCGGATCGATCCCCACCTGGTGGTCGACCGCGACGCCGGCACGGCGACGGTCGGCTCCGCGGTCCGCCTGGGCGACCTGGGCCGGCTGCTGGATGAACAGGGTCTGGCGATCGCGAACCTCCCCTCGCTGCCCCACATCTCGCTGGGCGGCACCGTCGCCACGGCGACGCACGGCAGCGGGGACGGGCTCGGCGTGCTGGCGACGCTGGTGCGGGCGCTGGAGGTCGTGGGCCCGGACGGCGGGCTGCGGCGGATCGAGGGCGACGAGCTGCGCGGCGCCGTCATGGCCTACGGCGCGCTCGGCGTCGTCACCCGGATCACCGTGGCGACCGAGCCCGCCTTCGACGTGCGCCAGGACCCGATCGGCGCGATGCCCTGGTCGAGCGTCGAGCAGCACCTGGACGAGGTCTTCGCCGCCGCCTACTCCGTCAGCCTCTTCACGACGTGGACCGGCGACCTGCGCGGCGGGCTGGTGAAGTCGCGGAGCGCGACCGGCCCGACGGAGTTCTTCGGCGCCGAGGTCGAGCGGCGGGACCCGGCGGAGATCGGCGCCGACGTGAAGCACACCGAGGTCGGGACGCCCGGGCCCTCCTGGGACCGCCTGCCGCACTTCCGCATCGCCGCGGTGCCGAGCGTCGGCGAGGAGCTGCAGAGCGAGTACTTCGTGCCGCGGACCGCTGCGCAGGAGGCGCTGGCGGCCCTGCGCGGCATGGGCGAGGACATCGACGCCGCCCTGCACGTGACCGAGCTGCGCAGCGTCGCCGCGGACGACCTGTGGCTCTCCCCGACGGCGGGCGCCGACGTGCTGGCGATCGGCTTCACCTGGCGCGACCTGCCGGAGGCGGTGCTGCCGCTGCTGCCCCGCATCGAGGAGCGCCTGCTGCCGCTCGGCGCCCGGCCGCACTGGGCGAAGCTGTTCCACGCCCGGCACGACCGGCTGCGACGGCAGCACCCGCGCTGGGACGACTTCGCCCGGCTGCGCGACGCCGCGGACCCGGGGCGGAAGTTCGGCAACCCGTTCCTCGCCGAGGTGCTGGGGTCGTGACTGCGGACGGCGTGCTGCTGACGGACGGGCTGCTGGAGCGCTGCCGCGCGCGGGCCCCGCAGCACGACCTGGACGGCTCCTTCCCCCTCGAGGACCTGGCGGAGCTGCAGGCGGCCGGCTGGACCGCGGCCCTCGTGCCGTCCTCGATGGGCGGCCGCGGACTCACGCTGCAGCAGGTGGCCGCCGAGCAGATGCGGCTGGCGGCCGCCGCCCCCGCCACGGCGCTGGCGATCAACATGCACCTGGTCTGGACCGCGGTGGCGCGGCTGCTGCACGACCGCGGGGACCGCACGCTCGACTTCGTGCTCGAGGAGGCGGCGGCGGGCGAGCTGTTCGCCTTCGGGGTCAGCGAAGCGGGCAACGACCTGGTCCTGTTCGGCTCGACGGTCCGGGCGGAGACGCGGGCCGACGGCGGGGTCGCCTACACGGGCGTGAAGACGCCGGTGTCCCTCTCACCCGTCTGGACGCGCCTCGGCACCTTCGGGCTGGACGACGCGGACCCCGCCGACCCGCGCATCGTGTGGGGCTTCCTGGATCGCGGCGCCCCCGGCATCGAGATCGTGGAGGACTGGGACGTGCTGGGCCAGCGCGCCACCCGGAGCGACACCGTGCGGCTCGACGGCGCCGCCGCCCCGGCGCACCGCGTGGTGCGCCGGCTGCCGCCCGGCCCGAACGCCGACCCGCTGATCTTCGGCGTCTTCGTCGCCTTCGAGGTGCTGCTCTCGGCCGTCTACGCCGGCATCAGCCACCGCGCGGTGGAGCTGGCGGTGCAGGCGGCCCGCCGCCGCACCTCGCTGCGACTGGGCGGCGGCCCGCGGTCCGACGACCCGATGGTCCGGCGCCGGGTCGCCTCCGCCGCCCTGCTGGACGGCGGCCTCGACGCGCAGGTGCTCGCGCTGGCGCGCGACGTCGACGAGCAGGCCGACCACGGCGGCGCGTGGTTCGCCCGCGCCTCGGGGCTGAAGGTGCGGGTGACCGAGACGGCGAAGGCGGTGGTCGACGAGGCCGTGCAGGTCGGTGGAGGCAGCGGCTACGCGGCGTCGTCCGAGCTGTCGCGCCTCTACCGCGACGTGCTGGCGGGGGCGTTCAACCCCTCCAGCCACGACTCCGCCCTGTCGACGATCGCCTCCGCGGTGCTGGGACCGGTCGGCCCCGCCGCCTGAACGGCGGCCGGGCGCGCACCGCGAGGTCCGTAGCCTCGTGCGGTGAGCACGACGGACGAGGGCCGCACGCGACCCGGCCTGATCCTGGCGACCTGCTGCCTGAGCCTCTTCATCGTCACCCTGGACGCGACGGTGGTGAACGTCGCCCTGCCGACCCTGGGCCGCGAGCTGCGCGCCGGGGTCACCGGCCTGCAGTGGACCCTGGACGCCTACACGCTGACCCTGGCCGGTCTGCTGGTGCTGTCGGGCTCGAGCGCGGACCGTTTCGGCCGGCGCCGGGTGTTCCGCATCGGGCTGGTCGTCTTCGGCGTCGGCTCGCTGCTGTGCAGCGCGGCGCCGACCGTCGGCGTCCTGATCGCCGCCCGCGTGCTGCAGGCCGTCGGGGGCTCGATGCTCAACCCCGTCTCGCTGTCGATCATCACGAACGCCTACACGGAGAAGCGGGCGCGGGCGCGGGCGCTCGGCGTCTGGGGCGCCGTCAGCGGGGTGTCCCTGGGCTTCGGCCCGCTGGTCGGCGGCCTGCTGGTGGAGACGATCGGGTGGCGGTCGATCTTCTGGGTCAACGTCCCCGTCGTCGTGCTGGCGCTGATCCTGACCGCGGTCTTCGTCCCGGAGTCGAAGGCCGCCCGAGCCCGACGCTTCGACCCGGCCGGTCAGGTGCTGATCGTCGTCGCCCTGGTCGGAGCGGTCTACGGCATCATCGAAGGGCCGGGCCTCGGGTGGGGCTCGCCCGTCACCCTCGGCGCCTTCGCCGTCGCCGCGCTCGCGCTCGCGGCCTTCGTGCCCGTCGAACTGCGGCGGCAGGAGCCGCTGATCGACCCGCGGTTCTTCACGAGCATCCCCTTCGCCGGCGCGTTCGTCGCCGCGGTCGTCGCATTCGGCGCGTGGAGCGCGTTCCTCTTCGCCAACACGCTGGTGCTGCAGAGCGTGCGCGACTTCTCCCCGATCCAGACCGGCCTGCTCTTCATGCCGGCGGGCATCGCGATCCTGGTCGCCTCCCCGCTCTCCGGCCGCCTGGTCGCCTCCGGCGGCACCCGGCTGCCGATGGCCCTGGCCGGCGGCCTCATCGCCGTCGGCGCCGTGGCGCTCACCGCCACCACCGCGACGACGCCGGTGCCGCTGCTGCTGCTCGTGTTCCTGGTCTTCGGCGCCGGGTTCGGCCTGGTGAACGCCCCGATCACCAACACCGCCGTCTCGGGGATGCCGGACCAGCAGGCGGGGGCGGCCTCCGCGATCGCGTCGACGGCGCGGCAGACCGGCGTCGCGCTCGGCATCGCGCTGGCGGGCTCGATCACGGGCGCCTCCGGCGGCGGCACCTCGGTGCCGAGGTCCTTCGTCCTCGACGCCCACCCGCTGTGGTGGGTCGCGGCGGCCAGCGGCCTGGCCCTGGTCGCGATCGCCGTCATCAGCAACTCGGCCGCAGCGGGTCGGTCGCGGGACCGGCTCGGGCCGATGCTGCAGGAGGCCGCGCGCGCCTGACGTGGGCGGGCGGCACCCTCGTCCGTGTACACTCGACAGGCCGCTTCACGCGGCAGCGAGGGTCTGTGGCGCAGCTGGTAGCGCACCTGCATGGCATGCAGGGGGTCAGGGGTTCGAGTCCCCTCAGATCCACCAAGAATCCCTGGTCAGGTCGCTCTTTCAGAGCCCCGGACCAGGGATTTTCTCATGCATATAGTCCAAGAACTGACCAGTTGGGGCTCTCCGGACCCGACCTCAGGCCTGCAGCTCGACGGCGCTCGATGCGCCTTGTCCTGCCCTGCGCACCTGTCCTGCATGGACACGACATCCCCCCGCACCGGCGACCTGGAACCGATCTACTCCCTCTCCGAGCTCGCCGCGCACCTCGGCGTACCTCAGCAGACCCTCTACGACTTGCGCCACCGGGGCCGTGGCCCACGTGGATTCCGCGTCGGCCGGGAACTCCGCTTCCGAGCCGCCGAGGTCCGCGACTGGCTCGCCGAGATGGAGGCGCAGGACGCCGTCCGCCAGCGCCCGGACACGGGCCGATGAAGGGCGGGCGTCCTCGGACCGTGCTCGGCACCTACGGCGCGATCCATGTCGTGTGTCACGACGGCCGCTACACCGCCTCCACCAGATACCGCGACCTCGACGGGCGACTGCGCCGCGTCCGCGCCACGGCGACCGCCAAGTCGCAGGCGGCGGCGCTGCTGAAGCAGCGCCTGCTGGACCGGCCGGGCTTCGGCGGCGCGGGGCTGCTGGATCGCAGCAGCCCGTTCGGTGCGCTGGCGGAGGCGTGGCTGGCGGACCTGGAGCTGCGGGAGCTGGCGCCGAACACGAAGGACAACTACCGCGAGGACCTGGCCCGCTACGTCCAGCCCGTGTTCCAGCACTACACGCTGGGTGAGATCACGACGGGCCGGGTGGAGTGGTTCCTGAAGCGCGAGGCGGCGGTGTCGTACTCGCGGGCGAAGCACTCCCGCACGATGCTGAACCTGTTGTTCGGCTTCGCGCTGCGCCAGGACGCTGTCCCCCGCAACCCGGTCGAGGGCTGCTCGCCACTGAAGAAGCCGAAGGGCGCGCCTCAAGCGCTCAGCCTCGAG
>JAKONM010000051.1 GCA_022701925.1 Microbacteriaceae bacterium | reverse complement strand
CACCACCCCGAGGTCGCGGAGCGCCAGGCCTCCCGCCCCGCCTGACCGGCGCGCCGTCGCACCCGGACGGCCGCGCGCGGCGGATTTGCTACCGTCGTGCCCGATCAGCACCCCCGCCCAGGGGGTGCGCCGCCCGAGGGGACCAACGGCCATCACCGACCCGATCGACGCCGACGCCCTGCCGCGCCTGACGGTCCTGATGGGCGGGGACACCTTCCCGCCCGACGTCAACGGCGCCGCCAGCTTCTCCGTGCGGCTCGCCGCCGGCATCGCCTCCCGCGGGCACGACGTGCACATCATCGCCCAGGCCCACGACGGCCGGCAGGGCGCGTTCCGCGAGGAGCACGACGGGCAGGTCCTCACCGTGCACCGGCTGAAGAGCTTCCGGTACCCGCTGCACGACTGGATCCGCGCCGTCTACCCGTGGGCGATCCACCGGAACGCGCGCCGCATCATCGCCGAGGTGCGGCCCGACGTCTCGCACATGCAGTCGCACATGGTGATCGGCCGCGGCCTCACCACGGAGTCGGCGAAGCGCGGCATCCGAGTCGTGGCCACGAACCACTTCATGCCCGAGAACCTGATCGAGCACGCGCCCGTGCCGAAGTTCAGCCACCGCTTCATCGCCTGGCTGGCCTGGAAGGACTGCACGCGCCTGTACCGCAAGGCGGCGGAGCTGACGACGCCGACCAAGCGCGCGGCGGCGTACCTGGAGGCGCGCACGGGGCTGCGCGGCGTGCACGCCATCTCCTGCGGCATCCGCATGAGCGACTACACGCCCGACTTCGGCGACAAGCCGGACCGGCGCATCGTGTTCTGCGGCCGGGTCACGGGCGAGAAGATGCTGCCCGACCTGTTCGAGGCCTTCGCGAAGCTGCCGGCGGACCTGGCCGCGCAGCTCGACATCGTGGGCGAGGGCGACCAGCGCAAGGCGCTCGAGCATCTGGCGGTGCGCCTCGGCGTGGCCGATCGCGTGCACTTCCCGGGCCGCGTCAGCGACGAGGAGCTGCGGCGGATCCTGACCCGCGCCACCGTGTTCGCGATGCCCTCGACGGCCGAGCTGCAGTCGATCGCCACGATGGAGGGCATGGCCAGCGGCCTGCCCGTCGTCGCCGCGGACGCCATGGCGCTGCCGCACCTGGTCAAGGACGGCCGCAACGGCTTCCTCTTCCCGCCCCGGGACGTGGCCGCGCTGGCCGACCGCCTGGAGCGGGTGCTGCGCATGCCCGCGGACGAGCGGCAGCTGATGCAGCAGGAGTCCCTGCGCCTGCTCGAGCCGCACGACATCGACACGACGATCTCGATCTTCGAGCGGCTGTACCGCGGCGAGCCGGTCACGGACCCCGTGACCGACGTGGAGCCGCTGTCGGCGAAGGTGCGCGAGCAGGTGCGCGCGCTGGCCCGCCGGGCGAAGAGCGCCATCGCCGACTGACCCGCGGATCCGCGGCGCTCCGGCGCCGCCTCCCCGCGGGGCGCGTCCGCGCCCGTTGACTGGACCCCTCATCGAGGGGGAGGTGCGGTCGTGCGCGCAGGTCGGACCGGACGGACCGCGGCGGTGCTGGTCGCCGCGGCGCTGCTGCTGACGGGGTGCTCGCACGGGGCGGGCGCCGCCGCCGTCGCACCCGCCGCCTCCGGGTCCGCCTCCGCCGTCGCGCCCTCGCCCTCGCCCAGCGCGTCGACGTCGGTGCGCCCCACCGTGCAGCAGCGCGCCGCCGCCCTGGTCGCGGGGATGAGCCGCTCCGAGCGCGCTGGCCAGCTGCTGATGACGGCGGCCACCGTCGACGGGCTCGCCGCCACGACTCCGCTCGTGCGGCGGTACCACCTGGGCGGGGTGATGGTGCGCGGGCGCAGCGGCGCGGGCACCGCTGCGGTCGCGCGCGCCCTGCAGCCCGTGCGCGCCGCGGCGCCGAAGGGGCTGCCGCTGCTGACGGCGACGGATCAGGAGGGCGGCACCGTCCAGGTGCTGTCGGGGCGCGGCTTCTCGCGCATCCCGAGCGCCGTCGAGCAGGGGCGCCGCTCGCCCGCCGCGCTGCGCCGCGACGCGGCCGCCTGGGGCCGCGCCCTGTCGAAGGCGGGCGTGCGCCTCGACCTCGGCCCGGTCGCGGACGTGCCCTGCGCCGCGACCCTGCACGACAACCCGCCGATCGCGGGACTGCGCCGGCAGTACGGCTCCGACCCGGTGGCGGCCGGCCGCCACGTCGCCGCCTTCGTGCGGGGCATGCAGGACGCCGGGGTCGCCACCGCGGTGAAGCACTTCCCGGGCCTCGGGTGCGTGCGGCAGAACACCGACACCGCGGCGCACGTGGTGGACGGCGTGACGACCGCCTCGTCCCCGCGCCTCCGCGCGTTCCGCGCCGGCATCGACGCGGACCCCGGCTTCGTGATGATGTCGAGCGCCTCCTACTCGAAGATCGACCCCGGCGTGCCGGCGCTCTTCTCCTCGCGGATCATCGGCGACCTGCTGCGGCACCGCCAGGGCTTCGACGGCGTCGTCATGTCCGACGACGTCGGCGGCGCGGTCGCCCTCCAGCGGTGGACACCGGCGCAGCGCGCGACCCGCTTCGTCGCCGCGGGCGGCGACCTGCTGCTCGACATCGTGCCCGCGCACGTGCCCGCGCTGCACGGCGCCCTGATGCGGCGCGCGAGCACCGACCGGATCTTCGACGCGAAGCTGACCGCGGCGGCCGAGCGGGTGGTCGCCGCGCGCCTGCGGCTGGCGGGCTGACGCGGTCAGTCGGCCAGGAAGGCCGCGGCCCGGGAGCCCGCGCGGCGCAGGTCGTCGCCGGTGCGCATCGGCGCGAGCTCGGCGTCCGGCAGCAGCTCGGCCAGCCGCTCCGCGGTCGACATCGGGTGCCCGGGGTCGCCGATCCAGGGCAGCAGCAGCACCGGCTGTTCGACGGCGGCGACCGCGTCCTCCGCGGGCAGGTCGCTCGCCGCGGCCCCGCGCAGCAGGGACGGCAGCAGCGCCTCCGGCACGTCGGGTCCGCTGCGGGCCGCGTCGACCTCGTCGAGCAGCGGCGGCTGCGGCAGCGAGGCGGACCCGGCGACGAAGGCCGCCAGGCCGCGCTGCTCCACGAAGCGGGCGGCGGCAAGATAGCCGTCGCGCTGCGCCGACCGGGTGGCCCAGGCCGTGGGCGGCAGCACCAGCACCAGCCGCCGGAAGCGCTGCGGCCACCGCGCCGCGGCGTGCAGCAGCGTGCCCGTCCCCATGGAGACCCCGATCGCGTCCACGGGGCCGTCGGGCGCCGTCTCCGCCAGCACGGCCGCCAGGTCGTCAGCCAGCGCGGACCAGGTGTGGTCGCCGTCCACGGGCCGGCCGGTGGAGGCGCCGTGGCTGCGCGCGTCGTAGCGCACCAGCGTGCGGCCGGCGCGAGCGACGTCGGACCAGCCGAAGTGGCCGACCGCGTCCTCGGCGGCCCGGGAGGAGGTGAGGCCGTGCAGCGCGACGACCGCGGGGCCGCGACCGTCCTGCACGTCGACGGCCAGCCGGGCGCCCTCGAGGTCGATCATCCGGTCCGGCACGCGGGGAGCCTAGGCGGGCGCGGCGACGCCCCTGCCGGGAGCGGCCGCCGCGGTCCTAGATTGCCCCCGTGGGCACGGATGCGGAGCGGCTGCGCAGACGCCTCTACGCCGCCGGTGCGAGCGACGCGGACCTCGACGCCTACCGGAACGCGCTGGCGGCGGTACCGCCTCCGCTCGCCCTCGACACCGCCGCGGCGCCGGTCGCCCGTCGGCGGCCCGGCCTCCCCGTGCTCGGCGCGGCGCTGGCGGTCTCGGTCGTGGTGGCCGCGGCGGGCGTCGCGGCGGCCGCTCCGGACGCCTCCCGTCCCGCCGCGTCGCCGTCCTCCTCCCGCGAGGTGCTGCCGCGGCCGGCGGTGCGGCTCACGTCGTCCCCGCAGGGCCTCACCTCGAGCTTCGACGTGCAGCGCCTGATCGACCGCGTCTTCGCCGATCAGGACGGAGTCGCGGAGGACCGGCTGACCGACCGCGTCCGGGCGGCGGCGCTGCCGGACGCCACCAAGCGGTCGACGCTCGCCAGCGCCGGCGGGCGGTCGGACGAGGACCGCGCCGTGCTGCCGACGGGCCGCGGCGGCCTCGAGGTCGGCACGGGGGACGTGCTGCTGCTCACGGTCGTGACCCGTGAGCCGGCGTCCTCGACGTGGACGGTGCTCGGCTGGCGCGGCGGCGAGCCGCACGTGGCGCACCCCGTGGTCGCGGTGCTGCCGCAGGTCGGAGGATCGGATCGGCTGGCGGTCGCCGCGGTGCGGGCGCCGGAGGGGATGACGATCACCTCGCTGGACGTGCACGTGTCGCCCTCCACGCCGTTCGCGTACCGGATGGAGCTGCACGACGTGGGCGTCTGCGCCCCGGTCAGCGGCCCGGCGTGCGTCTCCGGCTGGCGGGGGTCGGACGACTGAGCCGTCAGGAGAACTCGGGCACCAGCACGCCCCACTCGTCGACCGTCAGCACGACGCGGTCCATCGGGCGGTTCAGCAGCCGCACCGCCAGGACCACCAGCCACACCCCGCCCGTGATCAGCGCGAGACCGAGGTTCAGCATCACCTTCACCTGCTGAGGCCGCTGCACCACCGCGCGGTGCGCGGACGAGAGGGCGACGGTGTAGCCGTGCCGCACGTACACCGCGACCGCGTCGTCCAGGATCTCGCGTCGCCGCGCCTCCGGCACGCGGCCGTCGCTCATGTCGTCCATCAGGGGCACGCTAGCCCGCGCGTCTCCTCGCCTCCGGAGCGATCACCAGTTCTACTCGGCCCGGATTGAGTGTCGGTGGCCATCGATACCGTGTTCGCATGACGCGGGCCCTCGGCGACCAGGAGGTCCTCGGGCTGCGCGCCGTGCGAGCGGGGGAGACCCTCGTCGCGGAGCGGTGGTGGCTCGACCTGCGGGGGCTCGTGCCCGAGACGGTGCTGGTCTCGCTGATCGCCCGTTCCGCCGAGGTCGGGGACGACGTCCATCAGGACCTCGTGGACGTCGACGAGGAGACCCGGGCCTGGGCGCTGCTCGCGCTGCACGCGGCCCGTCTCGACCCCTCCCGGGTGCGGGTGCGCCTCGGGCGCACCGACCGGCTAGGACGTGCCCGAGGAGCACCGCGGGCGGTACCCGAAGGCTCCGAACGCCCTGCCGACGCCGGACCCGGTGTTCGCCGCGCTGGAGGAGGTCGAGGACGCCCACGCGGCGGCCCGCCGCGCGGAGGTCCGCCGAGTCGTCGCCGCCGTGACCGCCTGGCGCGCGGCGCTCGACCAGGAGGGGCTGCCGGGCGCCTCCGGCACCCCGTTCCAGACCGGCTTCCTCTTGGACCTCGGCATGAAGCTGCAGGTGGCGGCCGGCACGGCTCGCGCGCTGGTCCAGTCCGCGGAGACCCTGCGCACGACCACTCCCGCCACCTGGCAGCGGTTCACCGCGGGACAGGTCCCCTGGCGGGCGATGCAGGCCGTCCACGCCGCGCTCGACGGTCTGGCGCCGGAGGTGCTGGGGGCGTTCGACGCCGGCGCCGCCCGCAAGGTCGTGGAGGTGCCGGTGCCACGGCTGGCGGAGGCGCTGCGCCGTCTCGCGGAGCGCCTGCAGCCGACCACGGCCGACGACCGCCACGAGCGGGCCGCGCGCCGACGTCACGTGTCCGTCGTCCCGGCGGCCGACGGGATGGGGTGGCTCCACGCCTTCCTGCCGATGCCCGACCTGCTGGGGCTCCAGCGTCAGCTCGACAAGGCGGCCGTGGCGGCGGCGGGGCGCACCGACGAGTGCCGCGGGGTGCAGCAACTGAAGGCGGACGTGCTGCTGGACGGCCTCCGTGCCGTCCTCCGGGCGCCCGCGGACGGCACCGACCCCGACGTCCTGGTCCCCGCTCGACGCGGGGTGGAGGCCAGGATCGCGATCATGATCCCGGCCATGACCGCACTGGGTCATTCCACCGCGTCACCGGTCCTCCAGGGCTACGGGCCGATCGGCATCCGCACGGCGATGCGGCTCGCCGGTGAGGCGAAGTCGTGGGTCCGGGTGCTGAGCGACCCCTTCACGGGCGCGATCCTCACTCTCGGGCGGCGCAAGTACCGGCCGACCAAGGACATGCGCCGGCTGATCCGGCTGCTGGACGGCGGAGGCCGCGGCCCGGGCTGCCCCCGCGGGCCGGATCAGGTCGACCTGGACCACGTCAGGGCCTTCCGGCATCGGGACCAGGGCGGCGAGACCGCGATCGACAACCTGGTCTGCCTGTCGAGGAACCAGCACGGGGTGAAATCCGCGGACCACGCGGGCGTCGACCTGCTCCGGGACCGGACCCTGGTCTGGCGCACGTCGAGCGGCAACGCCTACGTCACGCGACCACCTGATCCGCCGCAGGCGACCCCGGTGCCGCCCCACCTGATCGACTCGGACGACTGCCCGTTCTGACCTCTCGGACGGTGCGCGACGCCGCGCGTCATTCGGCTCGAAAGGCGAGCCTGTGCTTATGGTTCGGCCGCTCTGATGCTGATGACAGACGGGACGACGATGACCGACGTTGCTTCACCCCCGAAGACCACCGGACTGCCCAAGTGGGAGCAGGAGGCGCGCGATGCGGTGAAGGCCTCGCTGCGCAAGTTCAACAAGCCGCTGCAGGACCTGGTGCAGCGGGATGCGAACGAGGGCGACACCCGTCTCCTTGTGACGGACTTCCTGTGCGAGGCGCTCGGCTACGACAAGTACGAGGACCTGACCACCGAGTTCGCGGTTCGCGGGGAGTTCGCCGACTACGGCGTGCGCATCGACAAGCAGCTCGTCGCTTTCATCGAGGTGAAGCGGGCCGCCCAGAAGCTCAACGTGCGACACCTCCGCCAGGTCGAGACGTACGCGGTGAAGGAGGGGCTCGAGTGGGTGATCCTCACCAACGGGCAGGTCTGGCAGGCGTACCACGTGTTCGCCGCCACAGGTCAGCAGGTCGAGGTGCACCTGGCATTCGAGGTCGATCTCCTGGGGGACGACAGTGCCGCGCAGAAGGTCGCCGGGCTCTTCTACCTCCACCGTGCAGCGCTCAAGCGCAACCTCATCGACGATCTCTGGCGGCGCAAAGCGGCCACCTCGGCGACCGCGATGGCCGAGGTGGTGCTGTCCGAGGCGGTGGTCGACGCCATCCGCAAGGAGATCCGGCGGACCAGCAAGTACAACCCGGAGCCCGAGGAGCTCGCGCGCATCCTCCGCGCTGAGGTCATCCGGCCGGAACTGCTGCTGCGCTGACCCCTCAGCGAGCATTCACCCACCCGGGTCAACGTGGTGCCGTCACTGCCGTGACCCGATCGGAAGGAACTCGCATGCCCGTTTCCGTCAACCTCGACTCGCTGCTCGACAAGGCCTACGAGTCCTCGTCCCTGCAGGAGATCCTCGACGCCCCGGTGGCGGCGCTCGCCGGCGTCAGCGAGTCGGACGCCGAGGCGCTGAAGTCCGCCTTCAACGTGAAGACCGTCGCCGACCTCGGCAAGAACAAGTACTTCAAGGCAGCGGTCGCGCTCTACGAGCTGTCGCAGACCGGCGCGAAGTAGCGCCGATCCGCCCCGGCCCCGTGGACCGACCGGTCCGCGGGGCCTTCGTCGTGCGGGTCGGAGGCGAAGCCGGGACGCGTGGGGCGGACGGGGCTTGAACCCGTGACCGACGGATTATGAGTCCGCTGCTCTGACCGGCTGAGCTACCGCCCCGCGCAGCACGATAGCCGTCGAGGTCCGGCTGGCAGGCTGCTGCCGTGCGGACCTCCTGGATCATCGGCGGCGCGGTCGCGGGCCTGCTGGTGCTGAGCGGCTGCTCCGCCGGGCAGGCCTCCGGGCCGCGTCCGGCCACCGGTGCTGCGGCGGACGGGCGGGTGCGCGTCTCGGTGCTGCTCGACGGGCTGTCCGTGCGTGACGAGACCCGAGGCGTGCGGTTCGACCGCGATCGGTTCGACTACGGCGGGGACCTCGACCCCGACGGCGACGGGTGCTGGACGCGGCGCGAGGTGCTGATCCGCGACAGCCTGGCGACGCCCCGCATCGGTCCCTCCTGCAGCGTGGCCGGGCGCTGGCGCTCCGCGTTCGACGGGGTGACGACCTCCGACCCGGACGCCCTCACCATCGACCACACCGTGCCGCTGCTCGAGGCGTGGCGCTCCGGCGCCGACGAGTGGTCGCAGCAGCGCCTCGTCGCCTACGGCAACGACCTGGGCTGGGCGGGCAGCCTGCGGGCCGTCACCGCCGCGCTGAACGAGGAGAAGGGGAACTCGGACCCGGCGTCGTGGCTGCCGCCCCTCGACCGCTGCGGGTACGTGTCGACCTGGGTCGGGGTGAAGGCCAGGTGGGGCCTCGCGGTCGACCCGGAGGAGCGGGACGCGATCGAGCGCGTGCTCGACGGCTGCGACGACCCGCAGGCGCCCCGACCGCCGGCTCCGGACCTCGACGCGCTCACCTGAGCAGGAATTTCTTTGACGGATCCGCTCGCCGCCGCCTCGTCGCTCAGCGGTCGGGCGGTCGGCCGCCGGGCGGATCGTCGACGGCGGGCGCGGGGGTCGCGGCGCCGTTCGTCGAGACCTTTTCCTCCGGGGGCGGCGGCCAGGGCGACCTCGATCCCGTGCGCTACGTCCTCGTCGGTGGCGATCGCCTGCTGTGCGAGGGCCGCCCAGCCGGATAGCTCGCGCCCTCGCATCACCATCGGCTCGACCCCCGGGCGGC